>NZ_JBEXSD010000084.1:0-18899 GCF_040613495.1 Nocardioides sp. NPDC006273
GTTAACCCTTTTCGACGGGTGGCTCGATAATGGACCGGTGCCTTCCGCTCTGCCTCCCGGCGACCCCGCCCCCGCCGACGGGTCGCTGCCGACCGCTACGGTCTCGGCCGACGGTTCTACAGATTCGGCAGGGTTACTTCTCGACCTTGACCAGGTCGCAGAGGAAGACGAGGGTCTCGCCGGGCTTGATGACGTTGCCGGCGCCGCGGTCGCCGTAGCCGAGGTGGGGCGGGATGACGAGCTGGCGGCGGCCGCCGACCTTCATGCCGAGGATGCCCTGGTCCCAGCCCTGGATGACCTGGCCGATGCCGACGCGGAAGTCGAGCGGCTCGCCGCGGTTGTAGGACGCGTCGAACTCCTCGCCGGTGGACAGCGCCACGCCGACGTAGTGCACCGAGACGCGGTCACGCTCGGTGGCCTCCTCGCCGTCACCGACGGTGATGTCCTTGATGACGAGGTCGGTCGGAGGGGTGGGGTCGACGAAGTCGATCTCAGGCTTCTGGGTCATGAGTTCAGTCTACGTATCGAATCTCGCTGGGGCACACCGCCGCGGCCGCGTCGTCCGGCATCAGATAGGTCGGGGTCAAGCCGTCGGCCCGCTCACGGCCGAGGTTCCACTCCAGCCAGTCGCCCTCGCGATCGGAGGTCCCGAGCACACAGGCACGCAGGCTCTCCGGGAGCTCCTTCAGGGCCGGCACCGCGTCGTCGCTGAGCCCGGAGAGGAAGTCGGTGTCGATCTTCCCGCTCTCCTGATAGCGCGAGACGTTGTGCTCGGCGATCCACGCATCCGGGTTGATCGCGGCGATGCCAAGCAGCGCGACGGCGCCACTGATCAGGGCGAACCGGCCGAGCCAGACCCCGCGACCGATCGCGCCGCCGGCCACCGCGGCGACGAGCCCGGCGATCACCAGCAGACCCAGCCAGGCCTCGAAGACGTCTACGAGCAGGCGCAGCTGCGTGAAGCCGTACGCCTCCTGGTAGAGGTGCATCCGGTACAGCGCCGACCCGACGACGACCAGGGCCTCGGCGGCGAGCAGCCCGAGAGCGACCCGCAGCCACAGCCGGTCGGCGACGGTCTCCACCGGCGCCTTGCGAGCCGTCGCCCAGATCACCAGCAGGGTCAGCGCGGTCGCGACGGTGAGCTGGCCGAACCCCTGGTGGACGTACTCGGCATACGTCAGCCCTGTCGTCTCGCGCAGGTAGTCCTCGCCGCCGAAGACCGCGGTCGCCTGAGCGACCAGGAACGCGGCGAAGACGGCGACCACGACCCCGACCGGAGCGAGCCACTCGTAGCGGTTCGCGACAGGCTGGGACGTAGGCTCGCTCTGGTCGATCCGCGGCGGGTTCACCGCCAGGTAGGCAGCGCCCAGCACCACCCCGAAGACGAAGACGGTCATGAAGATCCGAGCCGCGAACGTGTCGGGGCGTACGTCCGGCACGAACTGGTCGACCCAGCTCCCCAGCACCGCGTCGGCGCTGGTGAACAGGAGCCCGAAGATCACCAGCCCGAGCAACGAGAGCACCGCGGTGCGAGCGACCGCTGCGCCATGACCGCGTCCGGAGACACTGGTCAGCGTCCGACCCAGCCAGGGGATGCCGCGCAGCCCGGCCAGCGGCCAGGAGATGCCGGTCAGCATGATTCCCGCCAAGGTCTTCGCCTCCGTGGAGGCACACAGCAGGACCGCGATGGCGGTGATCAGGCACAGCACGACGATCCACTCGGCGTCGCGGAACACCGCGACCGAGGAGAGCAGCGTGAACAGCACATAGCTGAGGATCGGGAACCATGCTGATCGCCTCGGGCTCCGCTTCGGCCAGCCCCGCCGCTCCTTGCCCGCCAGCATCACGACCCCGCCGGCCGCCAGCAGCACGATGACCGTGCCGAGACCGGCGTTGCGGTCGGGGATCAGCAGGCCGCCGAGCAGACCCGCGACCGCTGCCCCGATGAAGAGTCCGAACCTCCCCGGGACACCGGAGTCGGGCCAGTAGGTGCCGAAGATGTCGTCGAGGACCGACGGGGCGGCGGACACAGCCTTGGGATCGGTCGATTTCTCGGTCTGGGGAGTCTCGGCCGGCCGGGCCGGTTCCGCGGGCTCGGCCGCCGGGGGAGTGGTGGGCATCTGGGTCTTCTCCTGGGTGGGGGTGGGATGACTGGCATCGAGCGCATAGGGGACGGGGCGTGCGGGTGGCCGCAGCGGAAGGTCGACGCGGACGCGGGCGCCCGCGGTGCCGGGGAGCGGGTCGAGGAAGGCGATGGAGCCGCCGTGCAGGTCGGTGACCCACCGGGCGATGGCGAGCCCGAGCCCGGTCCCACCGCTCTCGGCGGAGGCGCTCAGCGTGCCGAAGGGCTCGAAGACGCGACCCCGGTCGGCGGCCGGGACACCGGGCCCGGAGTCGAGGACCTCGAGGTGATAGCGCTCGCCGTCCCGACCGGCGCGCACGGTGACCACACCCTCTCGCGGACTGTGCCGGGAGGCGTTGTCGAGCAGGTTGACGACGAGCTGGCTGAGCCGGTCGGGGTCGGCGTCGACGACCAGGTCGGCCGGTGCGTCGACCTCGTAGGAGACCGGACGCCCGTTCGCCCGCACCTCCGCGACGCAGGCCTCGAGCAGCCGGCCGAGGTCGACCGACGAGGTGCTCAGCGGTGCCTTGCCGGCGTCGACGCGCGCCAGGTCGAGCAGGTCCTCGACCAGCCGGCTCAGGCGCTCGGCCTGGCCGAGCGCGGTCTGGAGGGCGGCCGGCTCGGACCCGACGCCGTCCACGAGGTTCTCCAGCACGACGGTGAGAGCCGCCAGCGGCGTACGCAGCTCGTGGGAGACGTTGGCGACCAGATCTCGGCGCTGGCGATCGACCGCACCGAGGTCGCTGGCCATCGTGTTGAACGCCCGGCCCAGCTGACCGACCTCATCGGCTCCGCCGGCCGGCACCGAGACCGTGTAGTCGCCCCGGGCCATCCGCCTGGCCGCGAGGGTCATCTGGCGAAGCGGTGAGGTCATCCCGGCCGCCAGCAGCTGGGTGACCGCCAGTGCGATCCCGATCGTGACCGGGATCGAGACCCACGGCGAGACTCCGGCGACCCGCCCGACGGAGCCGACCACCGCCGCGACCAGGGCGCTCGCGGCGACCAGGAGCCCGAGCTTGACCTTGATCGAGGAGACCCGTTCCAGCGGAGTCATTCGCCGGCCTCCAACGCGTAGCCGACGCCGTGCACGGTCCGGACCCGGGCAGAGCCGATCTTGGCGCGCAGCCCCTTCACATGGCTGTCGACGGTGCGGGTGCCGGAGGCGTCGTTCCAGCCCCAGACCTCCGCGAGCAGCCGCTCGCGAGTCACCACGGCGCCCGGGTCGGCGGCCAGGCAGACCAGCAGGTCGAACTCGGTCGGCGTGAGCTTGACCTCGGCGTCGTCGACCCAGATCCGCCGTGCGGCGGGATCCATCCGCAGGCCCCCGATCTCGGCCGTACGCCGCGGCGACGCCGCCAGCTCGGCGGCCCGCTCCACCCGCCTCAGGAGGGCGTTCACCCGGGCGACCAGCTCGCGGGCCCGGAACGGCTTGGTCAGGTAGTCGTCGGCCCCGACGCCGAGCCCGACCAGCACATCGGCCTCGTCGGCCCGGGCGGTGAGCATGAGCACCGGCACCGGGCGTACGGCCTGGATCCGTCGGCACACCTCCAGGCCGTCGTAGCCGGGGAGCATCACGTCCAGGACGACCAGGTCGGGCGAGGTCTCCTCGAAGCAGGAGACCGCCCCAGGGCCATCCCACGCCCGGACGACGTCGTACCCCTCCGCCTGGAGCCGGTCCGAGACGGCCTGGTTGATGATCGGCTCGTCCTCGACGACGAGGACCCGGCGAGCGGTCGTATGTTCTGGCACATGCTCAGGCTAGAAGCCCGAGCAGCCGGAAAGGCTGCAGAAGTTGTGCAGGTCTTGTGAAGAACGGGGCTGGCCCCGCCCCGCCCTAGGTCTGGTGGACGTACGCCTCGAGCTGGTCGCGCTCGAAGGCGAGCTGGTCGATGCGGTGCTTGACCAGGTCGCCGATGCTGACGATGCCGACCAGGTGGCCGTCGGTGGAGACGACCGGCATGTGCCGGATCCGGCGCTCGGTCATGATGGCCAGGATGTCGTCGATGGCGGCTTCCGGAACACAGGTCTCGACCTCGGTGGTCATGATCGAGGAGACCTCGGCGGTGAGCAGCGCGTCGTTCTCGTGGAGGCGACGGACGACGTCGCGCTCGGAGACGATCCCGGCGACGGCAGTGCCGTCGCCGTTGACGACGCAGGCGCCGATGCTGTGCTCGGCGAGGACCCCGAGCAGGTCACGCACGGTTGCGGTTGATGCGATCGTGACGACTTCAGCGATCGCCTTGCGAGTGAGTACGTCCGCGATCTTCATGCACCAACGGTAGCGGCTGTGACGCGTGTCAGGCCAGAGTCTGGTGGGACGGGTCTACTCGGTGCCCGGTCGGCGGAACGCGGTGACCGATCCGGGCTGCGCGGCCGGCCAGTCGGCGTCGTTGCTGCCGTCGGGCAGCCCGCCGAGGAAGGAGAGCGCCGCCTCGTGCAGGTGTCCGTTGGTCGCCAGCGCGTTGCCACCCCAGGGCCCCGGGTCGCCGGCCAGCGAGGTGAACTGGCCGCCGGCCTCGCGCACGATGATGTCCAGCGCGGCCATGTCGTAGAGCTCGAGCTCAGGCTCGACGGCGATGTCGACCGCACCCTCGGCGACGAGCATGTAGGACCAGAAGTCGGAGTAGGCCCGGGTGCGCCAGCAGCGCCGCATCAGCGCCAGGAAGTCCTCGAGACGCTCGCGCTCCTCCCAGCCGTGCAGCGAGGAGTAGGACATCGAGGCGTCCTCCAGGCGGCGTACGTCCGAGACCTGGCAGCGGGTCGACTTCATCAGCGACTTGCCGGTGTGGGCGCCCTGGCCCTTCGCCGCCCACCAGCGTCGCCCGAGCTGAGGCGCGGAGACGACTGACATCACGACCTCGTTGTCGACGGCGAGCGCGATCAGGGTCGCCCAGACCGGCACACCACGGACGAAGTTCTTCGTGCCGTCGATCGGGTCGACGATCCAGCGGCGGCTGGACGAGCCGGACGAGCCCGACTCCTCCCCGGTGATCGCGTCCCGCGTTCGCGCGCGGGAGAGGGTGCGGCGGATCGACTCCTCGACGGCCTTGTCCGCGTCGGAGACGGGGGTCAGGTCGGGCTTGGTCATGACGTGCAGGTCGAGCGCCTTGAACCGCGACGTGGACAGCGAGTCGGCGTCGTCGGCGAGCAGGTGCGCCAGCCGCAGGTCGTCGTTGAAGTCAGGAATGCTCGCCACGAGGATTCACTCTAGTGGCTGCGGTCCCCACGCGTCGCCTCCCCTGGGAATAGGTCAGAGCGCGTACGTCGGCACCGAACGCGCCTCGAGCAGGCGCCGGAACGAGATGACTCGGTCCGGATCGAGCCGGCCGGCCTCGACCGCGAGGTCCAACCCGCACTCGGGCGCATCGGCGGCGTGCGAGCAGCCGCGCGGGCAGGCGGTCGTCGCCTCCTCCAGGTCGGGGAAGGAGACGATGAGCCGTTCGGGCTCGACGTGGGCCAGCCCGAACGTACGGATCCCGGGGGTGTCCACGATCCATCCTTCCCCCGGAAGCCGCAGCATCAGTGCCGAGGTGGACGTGTGCCGCCCGCGTCCCGTGACCGCGTTGACGTGCCCCACCTCCCGACCGGCGTCGGGAACGATGGCGTTGACCAGCGTCGACTTGCCGACGCCGCTGTGACCGAGCAGCACCGACGTACGTCCGTCGAGCTCGTCCTGCAGCGCGCTCATGTCCCCGCCTCGCTGGGTGACCACCCACGGCACTCCCAGCGACCGATAGATCGAGACCAGCGACTCGGGATCGGCCAGGTCGGCCTTGGTGATGCACAGCAGCGGGTCGATGCCGGCCTCGTAGGCCGCGACGAGTGCACGGTCGATGAACCCGGTGCGCGGCTCGGGATCGGCGATGGCGGTGACGATCACGAGCTGGTCGGCGTTGGCGACCACGACCCGCTCCACGGGGTCGTCGTCATCGGCCGTACGCCGCAGCACCGTCTCCCGCGGCTCGAGCTCGACGATCCGGGCCAGCGCACCCTCCGCGCCCGAGGTGTCGCCGACGACCTTCACCCGGTCGCCCACGACGACGCCTTTGCGGCCGAGCGGGCGAGCCTTGACCGCCCACACCTCGACATCGGGAGCGCCGTCCATGACCAGCGTGAACCGGCCACGGTCGACCGTGATCACCCGTCCGAGATCGGCGTCGTCGTAGCTCGGCCGGTCCTTCGTCCGCGGCCGCGTCCGGCGGCGGGGCCGGTCGTAGTGCTCGACGTCCTCGGTGCCGTAGCGACGCTGTGACTTCGCCATCAGATGCTCAGAGGAGCCCCGCCCAGAAGGGCGCGAAGTCGGTGAAGGTCTTGCTGGTGGTGGTGATGTTCTCGACGAGGACGCCGTCGACGGCAGCGCCGATGATCACGCCGGCGTGGGCCATCCGGTGGTCGGCGTAGGTGTGGAACACCCCGCCGTGCAGCGTGGCCGGCCGGATCGTCAGTCCGTCGGGGTGCTCGGTGACGTCGGCCCCGAGCGAGCCCAGCTCTCGGGCCAGCGCGGCCAGCCGGTCGGTCTCGTGGCCGCGGATGTGGCCGATGCCGGTCAGGTGCGACGGTGTCGAGGCGAGCGCGCACAGTGCCGCGACGGCCGGGGTGAGCTCGCCGATGTCGTGCATGTCCAGGTCGATCCCGGTGAGCTGCTCCGCCCCGGTCACGGTGAGCCCGTCGTCGCCCACACGCACCTCGCAGCCCATCAGCGAGAGCACCTCGCGCAGCTGGTCGCCCGGCTGATCGGTTGCCTGCGGCCAGTCGCGCACGGTCACGGTCCCGCCCGAGACCGCCGCGAGGGCGAGGAACGGCGCCGCGTTGGACAGGTCGGGCTCGATGGTGCGGTCCAGTGCCTTGATCGGTCCCGGAGCCACCGTCCACCGGTTGGCGTCGCCCCCCGATGACGGAGCGTCGACCGCGACGCCGTGCTCTCGGAGCATCGCGACGGTCATGTCGATGTGGGGGAGCGAAGGCACCGGCTTGCCGTCGTGGCGCACGTCCACCCCCTGCTCGTAGCGAGCCCCCGCCAGCAGCAGCGCGCTGATGAACTGGCTTGATGCCGAGGCGTCGACCACGACGGTCCCGCCGGGCACGGTGCCGGTGCCGTGGATCGTGAACGGCAGCCCCTCGCCGCGGATCGAGACGCCGAGATCGCGAAGCGCGCGCAGCACCTCGCCCACCGGCCGGTTGCGCATGTGCGGGTCACCGTCGAAGGCGATCGTGCCGGTGGACAGCGCTGCCACCGGAGGCACGAACCGCATCACCGTCCCGGCGAGACCACAGTCGACCTCGGCGTCGGCCCCGAACGCCCCGGGCGTCACGACCCAGTCGTCACCCGAGGTGTCCACCTGTGCGCCCAACGACGTCAGCGCTGCCGCCATCAGCTGCGTGTCGCGGGACCGAAGCGCACGACGTACGACGCTGGGGCCCTCCGCGATCGAGGCCAGCAGCAGCGCTCGGTTGGTGAGCGACTTGCTTCCGGGCAGCGACACCGTCGCCGTCACCGGTCCAAACGCTCGGGGCGCCGGCCAGGGGTCCGCGATGTCAGCTGCACGATCGGTCGTCGAAGTCACGTGGCCAACCTTAGTGGCTGCGACCTGCGAAAACCGCAGCGCGTCCGCCGGTGGGAGCCGACGGACGCGCGTTGAGCGGGTGTGGGATCAGGCGATCCCGATCGCCTTCAGGAAACCCTTCCAGGTCAGCCCGCCCGTGCCGGCGCCGCTCTCCTCCGAAGGAGGTTCGACATCCGGCGTCCCGCCGGGGCTGGCGCTGCTGCTGGGTGAGCCAGGGGCGCTGGAGCCGTTCCCGGGATCAGCCGAGTCGCTGGGCGGAACAGGCACCTGCGGCGGGTCGGGTGTCGTGGGCGCCGTCGGGAGCTGTGGCACATCCGGCGTCTGGGTCGGCGTCGGCAGCTGCGGCACGTCCGGCGTCGAGGGCGGCGTCGGCAGCTGCGGTACGTCCGGCGTCGGAGTCGGCGTCGGAGTCGGCGTCGGGGCGGTGCCGGAGACGCCGACGCGGTCGTTCGCCGAGCCGAAGTCCGTGTAACCGACCGCCTCGAGAGTCCCCTCGAACGACCAGTCACCGTCGGGCACGAAGTCGAAGTGGAGCACTTCCTGGCCGTTGTTCGTGCTCGACAGGGTGCACTCGCCCGTGACGACGCCGTCTTGCGGAACGGACGGGACGCTGAGCTGCGAGCAGGCCCACATCGACAATCCCGGGTAGGGCTGGGCGACGCCGGTCAGCCGGTAGCGGAAGGTTGCGGTGTAGTCGCCTTCGGGGATCCCGTCGGCTGTGACCTCGACGTGCTCGTAGTTGTCATAGGACACGTGGTCCAGGGCGATGCCGGCGTCGTAGGCGAAGGTGATCTCGACCTCGCCGACATCCGTGCCGCCGTGGCCGTCCGAGATCTGGTAGGTGAACGTGTCGCTGGTCCCGGTGTAGCCCTCGTCCATCGTGTAGGCGACCTTGCCCTCGACGATCTCGGCCGTGCCATGTGCGGGCTGGGTGACCGAGACGAGCTCGATGGCGTCGCCGTTGGCGTCGTCGTCATTGGCGAGCACGTTGACGGTCGTCGTGGCCATCATGCTCTGGTTGCCCAGGCCCAGGCCGTTGTTGCCGTCCTCGACGGTGACCTGGGCCGTGGCCTCGTCGTCGATGGCATTCGGGTCGGCGTTGGGCGTGGTCACGTCCACGGTGCCGGCGACATCGCCGCCCTTGCCGTCGGTGAGGACGTACTCGATCGTCTCGGTCCCGCGCCAGCCCACGGCCGGCTGGTAGGTCACGGTGGTGACGGGCTCGCCGGCCATCCGCAGGCCGCCGAAGATCGCGCCGCTGACGCCGCCGCCCTTGCCGCCGGAGGTCGTGGCGCCGCCCTTGGTGACCTTGCCACGGGCCGGGGAGGCGAGTGCGGCCTCCTTGACCGAGAGCGGGTCACCGTCGGCGTCGCTGGCGCCCTGGGTCAGGTCGATGACGGCCTTGCCGCCGGGAGGGACCTCGACCGTGGGCAGAGGCGAGGTGATCACCGGCGCCTCCTGCGTCGGCGCGGGAGGCGGGTCGGCGGGCGGGGCTGCCGGCGGTGCGGCAGGCGGGGCCGCGGGCTGGTCGGCGGGCGGGGCCACGGCTGGCGGAGCAGCCGCCGGCGGCGGTGCCGCGGGAGGAGCAGGGGGTGCGGCCGGCGGCGCGGGAGCCGGGTCGGCGGCAGCAGGTGCCTGCGCGGCGGGCTCGTCGGCGGCCGGTTGCTTCGGGGCAGGGTCGCCGCCGGTGAGCGCGAACCCGGCGACCACGGCCGCAGCGGCCGCGACACCGGCACCACCCGCGACCGTACGTCCCACGGGGTCGCCCAGCACCCAGTCCTTGACCCGACCGAAGAAGAGCAGCACGCCGCCCTTGGCGGCGACGCCACCGCCGACGGCGAGGTAGCCCGCGCCGGCTGTGCCGAGCAGGGCCGGTGCGAGCCAAGCGCCCATACCGGAGTTGACCTCGGTGAGCTCGAGGTAGATCGCGGTGCAGGGACGGCAGTCCTGGAGGTGTTCGTCGACCTTCTTCGAGTCGCGCTTGGACAGGCCGTTGCGGATGTAGGCGCCCAGGTTGGCTCGCGTCGTGGCGCAGGCCTCCTCGCCGGCGTCCTGCGCGTGCATCGAGATGAAGGCCTGCTTGAGACCTTCGCGAGCACGGTAGGCGAGCGCCGAGACCGAGTTGGCCGACATGCCGAGCAGGGGCGCGATCTCGGCCGGCTTCTGGCCTTCGACCTCGGTGTGCCACAGCACCTGCTGCCAGCGTTCGGGGAGCTGCTGGAACGCCTTTGCGGCAGCCTGGTTGTCGAAGCCCGACACCGCGGTGTCCTCGAACGGCACGCCCGGGTCGAACGGCGTCAGGTCGTCGGTCGTGGTGAGCTTCGAGGCGGCGCGGATCTTGTCCACGTGGAGCCGGCGCAACGACGTCAGCAGGTAGGCGCGGAACGCCAGGTCCGGGCCGCCGCCCCGCTGCAGCACGTTGAGCACCTTGGCGAAAGCCTCTGAGACCAGGTCGTCGACGTCACCGGCCGACACCAGTTGGCGGGCGAGGCGGCGCGAAGACTCGACATGGCGCTCGAACAGCAGCCCGTACGCCTCCAGATCACCGCCGCGGACGGCGGTGATCAGCTCGGCGTCGCCACGGGCGTCGAGGGTCGGTAGGGAGGTGGGGGTCGTTTCGCTCACGGCACCAGAGACGTTCGAAGTACGGAGGTATGACGCGGGTTGCGCCATCGGGAGACATGCGTTGTGCTAACGACAGCGGTAGCCCGCACGTCACGCCCCCTCCCCGGGATCTGACAACAACTTTCGAGAAACCCGAAAAGGCGGGCCTCTATCGCGTCATGCTTGCCGATTTCGTGCGTCAAGTCCATGTGAGCGCGAGCTGGACCGGCGTGCCCACCACTGTATCCATGACCCTTCGACATCGGACGAGGCACGACAACAACGTCAGGAAACACGAGAAAAGGGGTGAGTTGTGCGGCTGTTCTCCCGTGATCGGCGTGCGCGCGCCTCCACCCCGACAGAACCCAAAGAGCTCTCCGAGCAGCAGCGCGCGTTGCTTCCGGAGCGGTTCGAGGCTGTCGCCGAAGCGCTGGCCGAGCGGAGCAGCTACGTCGCCGAGGCCTGCTGGGTCGTCGGCCATGACCTCGCCGAGACCGGTGTGTCGCTCGGGGAGAGCCTCGAGGACCTCCGGATGACGACCCAGACCCTCGAGAACCGTGACCCTGCCTTCGTCGAGGTGCACGCGCTCTCGGTGGCCTGGAGCGAGGCGACTCTCGGCTACCTGCACACCATCTCCTGTGCCGACCCGCTCACCGGCCTCTCCACGCTGGCCCATGTACGCGAACGGATATCGGAGCTCTATCGCGACGCCAAGGCGCGCAGCCACGCGCTGGTCGTCACCGACGCCCACCTCCCGGGCGCTCCCGGTCACAGGACCGACAGCATCGCCGCCGCGCGCCGGATGTCGCTGCTGGGCCAGACCGCCCGCACGGTCTTCGCGGGCGCGGCCGCCGTCGGCCAGGTCGGTCACAGCCGGATGGTCGTGGTCGCACCGCGCGACGAGACGCTGGTGAAACGGCTCGGGCTCCTCAAGCGGATGGTCGAGCACAGCGCCGATCGGATCTGGATCGAGGGGCTTCCTGAGAACGACCAGTCGGCCGGCTTCCTGCTCGACGAGCTCGCCCGCGGAGCATGAGCCCGTCGGTGGCTCTGGGCTGAGCAATACCCCCTGACGCCACACTCACCCGGGGCTATGGTGAACGTATGTGCGGTCGTTACGCGTCCAGCCGCCAGCCCGACGAGCTGGTGGAGGAGTTCGAGATCGATGAGCTGCGTCTGCAGGAGCCGCTCGCGGAGAGCTACAACGTCGCGCCGACCGACGATGTCTACGCCGTCCTCGAGCGGCCGCCGCGCGAGGACGACGCCTCCAGCGAGCGCCAGCTCCGCTCCGTACGTTGGGGCCTGGTCCCGTCCTGGGCCAAGGACGTCAAGATCGGCAACCGGATGATCAACGCCCGGATGGAGACGGTCGCCGAGAAGCCCGCCTATCGCCGGGCCTTCGCCAAGCGCCGCTGCCTGCTGCCGGCCGACGGCTACTTCGAGTGGTACGCCACCGAGGCGAAGGACGCGAAGGGCAAGCCTCGCAAGCAGCCCTACTTCATCACCCCGAAGGACGGGGGAGTGCTGGCGATGGCCGGGCTCTACGAGCTGTGGCCCGACCCGGCCAAGGCCGAGGACGACCCCGGCAGGTGGCTGTGGAGCTGCACCGTGATCACCACCGAGGCGGAGGACTCCCTGGGGCGGATCCATGACCGGATGCCGCTCATGGTGGAACGTGAACGCTGGGACGAGTGGCTCGATCCGACCCGCCCGGGCGACGTGGAGCTGCTGACTCCGGCGGCTCCCGGCCACTTGGAGGCCTTCCCGGTCTCGACACTCGTGAGCAACGTACGCAACGACGGCCGCGAGCTCATCGAGCCGCTGCCGATCGAGGAAGCCGGGGGATGACATGGGTGGAACCACGACGCAGATGATCGACACGCCCTACGGGGAGGGGCGGCTGTACACCCGCCGGGCGCGGCGACCACAGGCGACTTTGCTGCTCTCCCACGGCGCGGGCAACGGCATCGACACCCATGACCTGATGGCGCTCAACGACGCGCTGCCGGGACAGGGGATCACCGTGGTCCGTTTCGAGCAGCCCTGGCGGGTCAAGGGGAAGCCGGTGGCCACGCCACCCAAGTCCCTCGACGCCGCGCTGACCCTGGCCGCCAACTGGATGCGGGTGCGTACGCCGCTGGTGGTCGGCGGGCGCTCCGCCGGCGCCCGCTCGGCGGTCCGCACGGCCCGGGCCTTCGGCGCCGCCGGCGCCCTCTGCCTGGCCTTTCCGCTGCACCCGGTGAGCAAGCCCCAGATCTCCCGCGCCCACGAGCTGCTGGAGGCGAAGGTGCCGACGCTGGTGCTCCAGGGCACCCGTGACAGGTTCGGCAGACCTGAGGAGTTCCCAGAGAGCGTGGAGGTCACCCCGATCCCCGGCGCCGACCACTCACTCCTCGTCGGCAAGCGCAGCCCGATCAGCCAGGCCGAGGCGGATTCGATCGTGGTCGAGTCCACCCTGGAGTGGCTGGTCCGCGAGGTCATCGCCTAGCTGGGAATGTTTGGTGACCGTCGCGGCGTTCCCACGACATGACGATCCTCCTCGAACGTCCCACGGCGAACGTGTCGCCGATGAGCGCCCCGATGCTCACCCGCGTACCCTGGGACGTGATGAGCGACAACAACGATGAGGTCGTCGACCTGGCCACGGAGACTCCCGAGGAGCGCGCGCTGCGCTTCGAGCGGGATGCGCTGCCCTTCCTCGACCAGCTCTACTCGGCGGCGATGCGGATGACGCGCAACCCGTCCGATGCGGAGGATCTGGTGCAGGAGACGTTCGCGAAGGCGTACTCCTCCTTCCACCAGTTCAAGCCCGGCACCAACCTCAAGGCCTGGCTCTACCGCATCCTCACCAACACCTTCATCAACACCTACCGCAAGAAGCAGCGCCAGCCGCAGCAGTCGATGTCCGAGGACGTCGAGGACTGGCAGCTGGCCCGGGCCGAGTCACACACCTCGACCGGTCTGAAGTCCGCGGAGATGGAGGCGCTCGAGCACCTGCCCGACTCTCAGGTGAAGGACGCGCTGCAGCGCCTCCCGGAGGAGTTCCGGCTCGCTGTCTACCTCGCCGACGTCGAGGGATTCGCCTACAAGGAGATCGCCGAGATCATGGAAACCCCGATCGGCACCGTGATGTCGCGACTTCACCGCGGCCGGCGCCAGCTGCGCGATCTTCTCTCCGACTACGTACGCACCAACGACCTCACCGGCGCTCGCGGAGGTGCGTCATGAGTGCCCACGAACACGACGCCTCACCAAGCGACTGCGCCGACTTCCTCGAGCAGATCGTCTTCCTGATCGACAACGAGCTCACCGCGGCCGACGCCGACCAGGTCAAGCTCCACCTGCAGAGCTGCAATCCCTGCCTGGAGACCTACGACCAGCAGCGCATCGTCAAGGCGGTCGTCGCGCGCTCGTGCTCCGAGGTCGCCCCGGGCGACCTCCGCGCGAAGATCATGGTCCAGATCCAGGAGCTTCGCACCAGGTCCTGACGAGGCCATCGAAGCAGGCCGCAGACGCGACGAGAGCCCCAGCCGATCGGCTGGGGCTCTCACGTCTTTTCAACAGCTCAGCTGTTGGGGCGCTTGCCGTGGTTCGCGCCCTTCTTGCGGCGCGCGCGGCGCTTGCGGCCAGTCTTGCCCATGATGATCTCCTCCATTGGGGTACGTGACCCCGAGGGGTCTCGGGGACAGTCTCTCAAACCCGGCGCTGAGACGTGAAATTCGCCCCTGCCCGCCGGTCCGGCGGTTCAGCCCAGGTATGCCCGGTTGGACCGCTTGAGGGCCGCGACGACGACCAGCAGCAGGTCGCCACGGATCTGCGGTGGGTCGTTGCTGAGCGCGAGCTGGAGGTAGAGGGCCCGGAGGAAGGCCTCGGCGTTGCCGGTGAGCAGGAACGGGTCTCGGTCGGGGGTCTCCGGGGTGGCGGTGGCGACGGTGACGATCCGGTTGATCCACGGCTCCATGATGTTGAGCGGGACCAGGTTGCGGCGCAGCACGGCCATCGTGGCCGACGCCAGCCGGTCGGGCTCGCCGTGGGCGTAGATCGTGTCGCCGCGGGCGAGCACCCGGTCGGCGACGACGTCGAGGATCACCGTCAGTTCCGGCTTGCCGAGGTGCTCGGAGGCGGCCAGGATGCCGAGGGCATCGGCGCCCCGTGCGACCGCGTGCGCCCAGCCGCGCTCGGGGACGAAGGCCCGCAGGTCGCGCTCGCGCAGCAACCAGGTGGCGATCCGGTCGCCCCACTCCAGCACCTTCCCCGCACGCACCAGCGAGCGCGCGTTGTCGCGGGCGATGCACTGGGCCAGGGCCTCGACCGAGGAGGCCCGGCGGAAGACGCCGTTGTTGCCGGAGTCGCCGAGGCCGACCACGAGACCGGCGGCCATCCCGTCGCCCAGGCCCGCGAGCAGGTCGTCGTAGACACCGCGCTGAATCCACGTCGACAGGGCGGGGACGGCCAGCCCGCTGCGTACGTCCGGGTCGGGGTCGCCGAGCATCCGAGTGAGCTCGATGGTGAGGTCGCCGAGCGGCCGGTCCGTGGGTACGGCGAGACCGGTCGAGTGAACCTCCCGCCAGTACGCCTCCGACATGGGGGACATCCTGCCAAACCCGCCCACGCGTGGACATCCGACCCGCGCAATGCGCATACCTTGGTCTACATCTACGCTGTCGACGTGCCCACCCTGAGTGAGCTTGCCCAGAATCACACCGACCTCGACGGCGATGACGTCGGGTGGCTCCAGCTGCTCATGGCCGACTGGCAGATCCTGGCCGACCTCTCCTTCGCCGACCTGGTGCTGTGGTTGCCCGACAAGTCCGGCAACGGCTTCTGGGCGGCCGGTCAGATGCGCCCCACGACCGGACCGACGGCCTACGTCGACGACATCGTCGGCATGTTCGTGCCGAAGGGACGCCACGCCACCCTCGACGACGCCGTCGACGTCGGCCGGCTCGTGCGGGAGGGCGACCCGGAGTGGCGCGACGATCTCCCTGTGCGGGTCGAGACCATCCCGGTACGCCGCGCCGGCCGGATCATCGCGGTGCTGAGCCGCAACACCAACCTGCTCGGCGTACGCACGCCCTCCAAGCTCGAGCTCTCCTACCTGCAGACTGCCAACGACCTGACCCAGATGGTCGCGAACGGCTTCTTCCCCGCGATCGGCCAGCGCAGCGACCACACCGACACCCCTCGGGTGGGGGACGGGTTCGTCCGGGTGGATGCCGACGGCGTCGTCGACTACGCCAGTCCCAACGCGCTCTCGGTCTTCCGCAGGCTGGGTCTCTCCGGCGACCTCGCGGGCCAGTCCCTCGCCGGAATGACCCGCGCACTGGTGCCACCACGCAAGCGCCCCGACGAGGAGACGCTGAGCGCGGTGCTCGGCGGACGGGCACACCGTGACACCGAGATCGACACCGGCGTCATGGCGATCATCATGCGCTCGATCCCGCTGCGGCCACGCGGCGAGGCGATCGGTGCGCTGGTGCTGCTGCGCGACGTCACCGACCTGCGTCGACGCGATCGTGAGCTCGTCACCAAGGACGCCACGATCCGCGAGATCCACCACCGAGTGAAGAACAACCTACAAACCGTGGCCGCACTGCTGCGGATGCAGTCGCGCCGTGTCGACTCCGGGGTGGCGCAGGATGCACTGAACGAGGCCGTACGCCGGGTCGGGTCGATCGCGCTGGTCCACGAGATCCTCTCCCAGCAGGCCGTCGAGGAGACCGTCGAGTTCGACGAGATCGCCGACCGGCTCGCTTCCATGGTCGGAGAGGTCACCTCGGTCGGCGTCGCGGTGCGGGTGTGCCGTGAGGGCTCGTTCGGGTCGCTGCCCTCAGAGGTGGCCACGCCGATGGCGATGATCGTCACCGAGCTGCTGCAGAACGCAGTCGAGCACGGCTACCGCGGCAGCGGCCCAGGCGACCCCGAGACGGGCAAGATCGTGATGTCCGTACGACAGCAACCCGCCGGGCATCTCCAGGTGACGATCGAGGACGATGGTCACGGACTACCCGACGGGTTCAGTCTCGACACATCGACAAACTTGGGCTTGTCGATCGTGAAGACTCTCGTCGAAGGCGAACTCGGTGGCCGACTCTCGTTGGGGCCCCGGCCAGATGGTCACGGGGCGAGAGCTGCGGTCGAGCTGCCGTTGGAGCTCTAGGTGGATCTCTAGGGGTTGATGGCCTCTAGGGGTTGGTCAGACGGCGGTGCGGACACGGGAACGGGCGTTGCGGCGCTTCAGCGCACGACGCTCGTCCTCGCTCAATCCACCCCACACGCCGTGGTCCTGACCGGCCTCAAGAGCCCACTGAAGACACTGCTCCCGGACGTCGCAACGCCGGCAGACCTGCTTGGCTTCCTCGATCTGGAGGATGGCCGGACCGGTGTTTCCGATGGGGAAGAACAGTTCCGGGTCTTCATCGAGACAAGCCGAACGGTGGCGCCAATCCATGGCTGGGCAGACCCTCTTTCTGACATAGGATGGGCAAGGTCTTGGTGGTCCGAGACCCTGCGAGTGGGCACGTGGCGGGGATGTGTGAATGTCTTCACGTGCGTGCTGTTCCTAGAGTTCCAAGAAATGGACGCCGAAACAACCCCTAACCAGTGTCTGCTTCGTCACCGGACCGTAACACTCAGTCTTCCTGATGCTAGACAATTCGGTAACGCGGTGAGTTACCCAAAAATGCCGTGGTGTATGCTTCCGCGAATTCCCCGAGTCTTGGACGGCGTTCTAGGCTGCTGAGGTGACCGCCCCGCATCGCCCCTGGACCCTTCTGCTGGCCGTGTTCGCCGCAGGCCTCGAGACTGCGGCGCTGCTGCTGTGGGGAGCGCTGGAGTTCGTACGCATCCCAGAGGCCGCGTCGCTCACGACCGCCATCGCGGGCGGGCTGTTCTTCCTGCTCTGCGCGGCCGGCATCGGTTGGTGCGCGTTCAAGATCTGGCGCCTGGAGTCGTGGTCGCGGGCGCCCCTGGTGCTCGTCCAGCTGATCGTGCTCGGCCTGGCCTGGAACCTGCGCGAGGACCTCGCGATCGCGGGCGGACTGGTGCTGGTCGCGGCGATCGCGCTGGTGGGCATCTTCGCTCCGCCGAGCATCGCCGCGCTCGAGGAGCGCTAGCTAGCCGTGAAGCCCTAGTCCTCCTCCAGCGCCTTGCGGAGCTGGACGAGAGAGCGGTTGAGCAGCCGCGAGACCTGCATCTGCGACACGCCGATCTCGGCGGCGATCTCGGTCTGGGTCTTGTTGCGGAAGAACTTCAGCATCAGCACCTGCTTCTCCTGCGCGGAGAGGCTGTCGAGCACCGGCCTGATCGACTCCCGGACCTCGACGTCGTCCAGGCGCAGGTCGTGGGCCGTCAGCGAGTCGAGCATCGGCGCGGCCTCCTCGCTCTCGGCGTCGAGCGACAGCGCTGCGTACGCGTTGCTGGACTCCAGGCCCTCGACGACGGTCTCGAGGCTCACGCCGAGCCGGGCGGCGAGGTCGCGGGCGGTGGGGGAGCGGCCGAGCTCCTGGGAGAGCTCCGCGGTGGCCTCGCGGAGGTTCTGCTGCAGGTCGCGAAGGCGGCGGGGGACGCTGACGGCCCAGCGGCTGTCGCGGAAGTAGCGCTTGATCTCGCCGAGGATGGTCGGCACCGCGTAGGTGGAGAACTCCACGTCGCGGGAGAGGTCGTAGCGGTCCACCGCGTTGAGGAGGCCGACCACACCGACCTGGACGAGGTCCTCGTGCGGCTCTCCGCGTCCGAAGAACTGAGAGGCGCAGTACTCCACCAGCGCCATGTTGAGGTGCACGAGCTCATCGCGCGCAGCGGTCCGCTCCGCGTCGCTCAGGTCGGGTCCGCCAAGGGCCGTGAAGAGCTCGCGGGAGCGTGCGCGGGCTCCATCCACCTCGCTGGCGCTCCGGGACCTCGACGACCGAATCGTCTCCTGCGCCATGTCAGCGCGCGGCTCCGAGCGGGGTCGCTCCGGCGACCAGGGAGATCCTGAGCTGGTCACCGTCGGGGGTGGCGGTGACCTCCCTGGCCAGCGTGGTGAGCACCTGCCACGCGAAGCTCTCCTGGTCGATCTCGGCCTCGGTGTCGCAGGTCGTGGTCACGGTGACCCCGACGGTGTCCTCGCCGAGGGCGAAGACGATGTCCAGATCGGCGGCCTCGGCGGCGCACTCCAGGCAGATCGCCGCGGCCTCGCTGACTGCCATCCGCAGGTCCTCGATGTCCTCGAGGGTGAAGTCGAGGCGCGCGGCGAGCGCGGCGGTCGTCGTACGCAGCACGGAGACGTAAGCACCTTCTGCGGGAAGGCGCAGCTCGACCTGGGGCATCTGGGTTGTCAGTCCTTCTGATGGGCGTCGCGATGATTATGCAACGAGATCGGTCGCCGTGCCCCCTGAACGCACCGCAGCCGCTCCGTCGAGCGGAGCGGCTGCGGCGTATGGGCTGAGACCTTGCGAAGACTCAGGCCTTGTTCTCAGGCCTTCTTGTCTTCAGATCCCGGCTGGCGCCGTGATCTGGCTTCTCGCAAGTCGGCCTTCGTTCCTCAGGCCTTCTTGGTCGCCCAGAAGATCTCGGCGATCTCGTCGATCTTGGCGAGGAGCTTGTCGGCGACCTCGAGGTCGAGGGTG
>NZ_JBEXSD010000085.1:0-18764 GCF_040613495.1 Nocardioides sp. NPDC006273
GGGAGCCAAGACGCAGGCCGACTGCTCATGACCGAACCCACCACCCAGTCGTTGACTGACGACCTCGGCTTCTCCCCCGTCTCCGGACCGACGCATCCAGAACGGGCGGACGGTGTCCCACGAGTCCTGGCGCCAGGCGAACTCGGGATAGAGCGCCTTCGCGGTGACCAGCATCTCGACGCCGGCGCGGACCGGGTCGAAGCGGTCGTGGTCCTGGATGGTGACCTGCACCCCGCCGCAGACCTTGCCGGCGTGCTTGCTGATCGACGGGTTGAAGTAGGCCTCCCGGAAGGTGACGCCGGGAAGCCCGGCCTCCTCCAGAGCCGCGGCCCAGCGGTGGTCGACGAACGGCGCCCCGATCAGCTCGAACGGCTTGGTGGTGCCGCGGCCCTCGGAGAGGTTGGTGCCCTCGAACATGCAGGTGCCGGGGTAGGCCAGCGCAGTGTCGGACGTGGGCATGTTGGGGCTCGGCAGGACGAAGTCGAGCCCGGTGTCGGCGAACAGCGTCTTTCGCTTCCAGCCGGAGACCTGCACGATGTCGAGCTGGCTCAGGCGCCCGCCTGCGTGCGTCTCGAGGAACTCGCCGTCGAAGAACCGGGCGAGCTCACCGACCGACATCCCGTGCTGCTGGACGATCTCACGCGCGCCGACGCCCGAGGTGTACGCCGCGGTCATCATCGGGCCGCGAGCGGTCCCGCCCACGGGGTTGGGCCGGTCGAGGACCACGAAGCGCTTGTCGGTCGCCACGGCTGCCTGCATCGCCGTCCACATCGTCCAGATGTAGGTGTAGAACCGGGAGCCGACGTCCTGGATGTCGAAGACGACGGTCTCGACGTCGGAGACCCGGAACAGCTCGGTCATCTTCGCGACGTTGGCTCCGTAGGAGTCGTAGACGGTCAGCCCGGTGCGCTCGTCGACGAAGGTGCCCTCCGACCCGCCGGCCTGCGCCGTGCCACGGAAGCCGTGCTCGGGGCCGAAGACGCCGGCGATCTGCACGGAGCCGGACTCGTGCATCTCGTCGACGATGTTGCGCAGGTTGCGGAGCACGCCGGTGGGGTTGGTGATGATGCCCACCCGCTCGCCGGACAGCGTCGACCAGCCATCTGCGGCCGCGCGGTCGGCGCCCGTGGTGACCACCCGGCCGGGGCCGACCGGTGAGGCGGGGTTGCCGGATGCACCCGTTGGACCGGTGAGAAAGGGAGCTGCGGCGGCGCCGACAGCGGTAGCACCGAGCAGGCGGCGTCGGTCGAACCGGGGAACTTCTGTGTTCATGGGGGACTCCTGTGCCGGGTGTGAGGATCACCTTGCAGGCTAGTCCCGGCCGCGTGCGTCGGCAGGTGATTCGCCCAGGTCGATGAGAGCTCTGTCACGAGACATTTGCGCCGACTACCGGTGTTCTCCGGGACATTTGCGCCGACTCGGCATGGTTCGGCGCGATATTTGCGCCGGCTCGGCGGTGGGGTCGGCCGCGTTGGCGGGCCCGGGCGTAAAGGTCCGCAAACGCCCCTGATGCGACGTCGGTGGCAGAGTTTTTCGGATTTCTTCGAGGAACTGCAACATCACTGCGTGGAGGCACGTAACAAGTACGGAAGGGTCTGATCCGGACCAAAACTCGGGAGCGTCCATGTTGGGCAATGAGGCTGTAGCGGCCTCGACGAGCAGTCGAGGCCACGGTGTACGCCGGGCCGCGGCGGTGGCCGAACGTGTGCGCGACGAGCAACGGATCCATGCGAGCGGCAGGACGCCGGGGGGCGTCGTTCGGATGGATCTACCACCGGGCGTGAGGCCGGCGAGTCGACAAAGGCCGCCGATCCGCCCGGTCCGATGGGTGGGGCTATGAGCGTGACCAGGAACGCGCTCGCTCCGCTCGGCGGGACCCCGTCCGCGTCTCTCGCGATCCCCGGTGCGCTCGGGCGCCGGGGAACGGGCGCTGACGGGGTCCCGCTGTCCTGCAACGTCCGAGTTCCTCCGTACGGAGGAACTCGGAGCCCTGCGGCCCAGGCCGCGTGACTCAACTCAGGAGAACGCAATGAGCTCGAAGATCCTCGGGGGGCTTCGGCGGTCGGTGGTGGTGACCCTCCTGGCCGGTGGCTTCATGGTCGCCGGCGCGGGGATCGCCTGCGCCGACGCGCACCCTGTCGGAGAAGCTGACGGCCGGGCCACATCGCTGGCCGCGGCGGAGCCGATCAAGGCTCCGGACCGTGGTCCGGTGGGTCCGTTGACGATCTCGGGGGCGGCAGTCGGGAACGACGCGGCCCTGACGGTCACGACAGACGGAACGACGGTGGTGGTCAGCGGCCGCGCGCACGTCGAGTCTCCGGTCGACCACGGTCTGGGCACCGGCTCGCCGCTCGGCGGCGGTCGCGGCGTCGGTCTCGACACGGAGCCGGTCGGCTTCGTCGGGGGAGTGACCGGTGACTCCTCGTCGGCGGACATCGTCGGCGTCGGTCGCATCGGGGCGGAGAAGCACTACTACGTCCAGGGCGCGCCCTGAGCGATGCGCGCGTGACATGCGTCGGGGCCACCGGGAGATTCCCGGTGGCCCCGACGTGAGTCAGTCAGATCGACTCGGGCTCAGATCTCGTTCTTGATCGCGGAGATGTCGAACTCGAGCTTGATCTTCTCGGAGACGAGCACGCCGCCGGTCTCGAGAGCCGCGTTGAAGGAGAGGCCCCAGTCGGTGCGGTTGATCGCGACGGCACCCTCGAAACCGACGCGGGTGTTGCCGAACGGGTCCTTGGCGGAGCCGGTCTGCTCGAAGGGGACGGTGACCGACTTGGTGGTGCCCTTGATGGTCAGGTCGCCGGTGACGTTCCAGGTCTCGCCGTCGAACCCGACCGCGGTCGAGTCGAAGGTGATGTCGGGGTGCGTCTCGTTCTCGAAGAAGTCGCCCGAGAGCAGATGACCGTCGCGGTCGGCGTTGCCGGTGTCGATGGAGGCAGCCTTGATCTTGAGCGAGACCTTGGACTTGGTCGGCTCGGCGGTGTCGATCGTCGCGGTGCCCTCGAAGTCCTTGAACGAGCCCCGGACGGTGGTCACCATCGCGTGGCGCGCCGAGAAGCCCAGGCGGGTGTGGGCGACGTCGAGGGTGTAGTCACCCGAGATGTCCTCGATGGCGGCGGTCGGGGTGTCGAACTCGGTCTCGGCGGGGGCCGCGTCCTTCTTGCTGAAAATGCCCATGGCGGGTGTGCTCCTGGAAGAATTGGTTGAATCTGCAATCATCATAACTGAACGACCTTGCCCAATGTTCCCGCTCTCGTGGGCTTTCTCGACGACCGCGGAAAATTGGTTGCAGTGACAACGCTATCCCTAAACGCGCGAGGCCCGCTCCCTCGTCGGGAGCGGGCCTCGTAGGCGTTGAGCGGTTGTCAGGCAGCGTGACGATTGGCCACGGGCGCACTGACTTCGACCCAGCGGGCCTCCATGTGCTTCCGGCCGCGGCGGTCGACGACGGGGAGCCAACGGAGCTCGAGCTTGCCGGTCACGTTATTTCCTTTCATCAGACACCTCCTGTTCACCTTGTGTTCACCTAAGGTACCGCACCCCCACCTGTATGTCCAAGTAGCCACTCAGATGGAGTGCCGTGCCCCACTGGGGCCATCGGAGAGCAGTGGTGTCTACGCGTTGCGCCCCACAACGGCTATAAACGGCAGTTCCTGCCCGAAATCGGGCAGAAATTTGGAACTGATCCGCAGGTGGCTCACAGTGGGTGGCGTGAAGGCCGAGCAAGCGCTGATCGACCACCTGGTTGCCACGACCGGGCTTCCACCGACGGAGGCGGCCCGGGTCATCGAGGACGTGGTGGCGTACTTCGACGAACCGGTCGAGGCCTACGTACGCCGCCGGCATGCGCAGCTGAAGACCTACGGCGCCAAGAACGACGCGATCTTCGCGCTGCTCGCCGAGGAGCTTCGGTCGCGGGTCGTCGCCGCGCCGCAGTTGACCGAACGGCAGCTGCGACGGCTCATCTACGGATAGAACGACGGATAGATTGGACGGGACACATGTGCGGAATCGTCGGCTACATCGGGCCTCAGCAGGCGGCCGGCCTGCTCACCGAGGGGCTCGCCCGGTTGGAGCACCGCGGCTATGACTCGGCGGGCGTCGCCGTGCTGGGCAGCAGGCTGCAGGTGGTGAAGAAGGCCGGTCGCGTACGCGACCTGGTCGATGCGCTGCCGAAGCGGTTCGCCGGCAAGGTCGGCATCGGCCACACCCGGTGGGCGACCCACGGCCCGGCCAACGACGTCAACGCCCACCCGCACGTCTCCGCCGATGGCCGAGTGGCCGTCGTCCACAACGGGATCGTCGACAACGCCGCCTCGTTGCGTGAGCGGCTCACCGAGGCGGGTGTCGAGCTGGCCAGCGACACCGACACCGAGGTCTTCGCCCACCTCATCGCCTCGTCGACCGCGGACAATCTGGAGGCCAAGGTCGTCGACGCGCTCTCCCAGGTCGAGGGCACCTGGGGTCTCGCCGTCGTGCACGCCGACTTCCCCGACCGCATGGTCGTGGCCCGCAACGGCTCGCCGTTGATCGTCGGCGTCGGCGACGGGGAGATGTACGTCGCCTCGGACCTGGCCGCGGTCGTACGCCACACCACCACCGTCGCCCACCTCGACGACGGTGAGCTCGCGACCGTCACCGCGACCGGGTTCACGACCTTCCGTCAGGACCTGACGACGACGACCACGACGGCGCGCGAGGTCGACGTGGACCCGTCGGCCTACGAGTACGGCGAGCTCGCCGACGAGCCGCGGATGTTCACCGAGATCCACGAGCAGCCCTCGAGCGTCGAGCGGGCGTTGCGCGGCCGCCTCGACGAGCGGTTCGGCACCGCCCACCTCGGCGGCCTCAACCTCGACCCGCGTGAGCTCCGCGCCATCCGTCGGGTGAAGATCCTCGGCTGCGGGTCCGCCTACTACGTCGGCCAGATGGGCGCCGGCCTGATCGAGGAGCTGGCCCGGGTCCCCGCCGACGCCGAGGCGGCGTCGGAGTTCCGCTACCGGAACCCGATCATCGAGCCCGACACCCTCTACGTCGCCGTCTCCCAGTCCGGCGAGACGATCGACACCCTGCTCGCCGTCCAGGAGATCAGGCGCAAGGGCGGCCGAGTCCTGGGCGTCGTCAATGTCGTCGGCTCCGCGATCGCGCGCGCGGTCGACGGCGGCATCTACCTCCACGCGGGCCCCGAGATCGCGGTCGCCTCGACCAAGGCGCTCACCAACATGTACGTCGCGTTCTCGCTGCTGGCGCTCCAGCTCGGCCGCGTACGCGACCTCTCGATCGCCGACGGGAAGCGGCTCATCGCCGGCCTGCAGGCGCTGCCGACCCAGATCGAGGAGATCCTCAAGAGCGAGTCGCACCTCGAGGAGATCGCCGCGCGCCTGGCCGAGGCCGAGTCGATGTTCTTCGTCGGTCGCGTACGCGGCTACCCGGTCGCTCGCGAGGGCGCCCAGAAGCTGAAAGAGATCTCCTACCGGCACGCGGAGGCGTACCAGACCTCCGAGCTCAAGCACGGCCCGCTCGCGCTGATCTCCGAGTCCGTGCCGACCGTCGCGATCGTCCCTCAGGACGAGCTGACCGACCGCAACGTCGCGGCCCTGCACGAGATCAGCGCCCGCCGCGGGCCACTGGTCGTCGTCACCCACCCCGACGTCGACCTCGGCGAGCTCGACGCGCTGCGCGTCGACGTACCGAAGAACGAGGTCGAGCTCGACCCGATCCTGATGACCATCCCGCTCCAGCTGATCGCCTTCCACGCTGCCAAGGCCCTCGGCCACGACGTCGACAAGCCCCGGAACCTCGCTAAATCGGTCACGGTGGAGTGACGTGGCCCCCTAGGGTTCGGCCATGCGGCTTCGTGGCATCAACATCCATCCGGTGAAGTCGACGGCGATCCGTCCGGTGCGGGCGGCGTACGTCGGGAGGGCCGGTCTGGTCGGCGACCGTGAGTGGATGATCGTCGACGGTGACGGGGAGCTAGTCTCCGCGCGGGAGATCCGCGAGCTCTTCCGCATCGTGGCCGACACCCCGGCGACGGGCGGCAGCGCCGATCTACGGCTGAGTGCGCCCGAGCACGCGGCGATCGAGGTGGCGTGCCCGACCGAGGGCGTACGCGACATCGTCATGTTCAAAAAGGTGAAGATGCGCGCCCGCCCGGCCGGCCCGGAGGTCGACGCGTGGCTGCGCCGCGTGCTCGATCGCGACGACGTGTCGCTGGTGTGGTGCCACGACCCGTTGCAGCGGACGCTCGACGCCAAGGACGGCTTCGGCATCTCGGACCACGCCACCTTCCAGGACGATTCGCCGGTCTCACTGATCACCGACGCCTCGGTCGCCGCGATCGACAGCTGGAGCCCGGAGACCATCACCGTCGAGCGGTTCCGGCCGAGCCTCGTCGTCGAGGGGGCGGAGGAGGCTTTCGCGGAGGACGGCTGGAGCGAGATCACGATCGGGTCGGTCCGCCTCCGGATGGTCACACCGGTCTCCCGCTGCGTCATGACCACGATCGATCCCCAGACCCTGGAGAAGGGTAAGGACCCGCTGCGTACGCTCGCAGCCCATCGCAAGCGGAACGGCAAGGTCTGGGCGGCGGTGCATCTCGTCGTCGACAACCCCGGTGAGATCGCAGTCGGTGACGAGGTCATCGTCTCCTGACCGAGACCGGGCCGGGTCGGGCAAGTGGACAGGCAAGTGGTCGGGCAAGTGACGGGGCCCACCGCGCCGAGAAATGCATATAACGTGCTATATGGGCCTACCGTTGGAGGGTGAGCACCGACCCTGAATCTGCCGTATCCACCACTCCCGCGCCCGAGAAGCCGAGCGCGCCGAGCCTGGAGGCCGACCAGGGACCGACGTTCGACTCACTCGGTCTCTCCGCCAGCGTCCTCGGCGCGGTGAAGGCTCTCGGCTACGAGACGCCCAGCGCCATCCAGGCCGCGACCATCCCCTCGCTGCTCGAGGGGCGTGACGTCGTCGGTCTCGCGCAGACCGGCACCGGTAAGACAGCCGCGTTCGCGCTGCCGGTGCTCTCCAACCTCGACATCCACCAGAACGCGCCCCAGGCGCTGGTGCTCGCGCCGACGCGTGAGCTGGCCCTGCAGGTGTGCGAGGCGTTCGAGCGTTACGCGTCCAACCTCGACGGCGTACGCATCCTGCCGGTCTACGGCGGCCAGGGCTACGGCCCGCAGCTGACCGCGCTCCGTCGCGGCGTCCACGTCGTCGTCGGCACGCCCGGCCGGATCATGGACCACCTCGAGAAGGGCACGTTGGACCTGTCCCAGCTGCGTTTCCTGGTGCTCGACGAGGCCGACGAGATGCTCAACATGGGCTTCGCCGAGGACGTCGAGACGATCCTCGCCGAGACGCCCGAGGACAAGCAGGTCGCGCTCTTCTCCGCGACCATGCCGGCGCAGATCCGTCGGCTGTCGAAGAAGTACCTTCGCGACGCGAAGGAGATCTCGGTCAAGGCGAAGACCCAGACCGCCACGAACATCACCCAGCGCTACCTGATGGTGTCCTACCCCCAGAAGGTCGATGCGCTGACCCGCATCCTCGAGGTCGAGAACTTCGAGGGCATGATCGTCTTCACGCGCACCAAGTCCGAGACCGAGTCGCTGGCCGAGAAGCTCCGCGCGCGAGGGTTCCTGGCCACCGCGATCAACGGTGACATCGCTCAGAACCAGCGTGAGAAGACCGTCAACCAGCTCAAGGACGGCTCGCTGGACATCCTGGTCGCGACCGACGTCGCGGCCCGTGGCCTCGACGTCGAGCGGATCTCGCACGTGGTCAACTACGACCTGCCGACGGATGTCGAGGCGTACGTCCACCGCATCGGCCGCACCGGCCGCGCGGGCCGCACCGGCGACGCGATCTCGTTCGTCACCCCGCGAGAGCGGTGGCTGCTTCGTGCGATCGAGAAGCACACCAAGGCTCAGCCGACGCAGATGCAGCTGCCCTCGGTCGACGAGGTCAACGCGACCCGCCTCTCGCGCTTCGACGACGGCATCACGGCCGCGCTCCAGGAAGCCGAGCGCATCGAGTTCTTCCGCGACGTGGTGCGCCACTACGTCGAGGAGCACGACGTTCCCGAGGTCGACGTCGCCGCGGCTCTGGCCGCCGTGCTCCACGGCGAGGAGCCGCTGCTCCTCGACCCGGAGCCGGCGAAGCCCGCCTACGACGACCGCCGCGGTCGTCGCGACCGCGATGACCGTGGTGGCGACCGTGGGCCCCGGCGCGAGACGGGGACGTCGCGTCAGACCGGACAGCCGCTGGCGACGTACAAGATCCAGGTGGGCAAGCGTCACCGTGTCGAGCCGCGCCAGATCGTCGGCGCCATCGCCAACGAAGGCGGCCTGCGCCGTGCCGACTTCGGCAACATCTCCATTCGCAACGACTTCTCGCTCGTCGAGCTCCCTGCGGACCTGGCGCCCGAGACCTGGAAGGCGCTCGAGTCGACCCGCATCTCCGGCAAGCTCATCGAGCTTTCCGAGGACTCCGGCGGCGGCCCCGTGCGACGCTCGGGCGGCCGCTTCGAGAAGAGCGCACCCCGCTACGGCAAGTCCTCCGCCAAGAGCGCTGCTGCTCTTGGCGTGCTCTCATGATGGGGATGACCCTGCTCGACGACCGCCTGGACGCCGATCTGCGCGCCGGCTTCGACATCTCGCTCTCCGAGTACGAGATCCTCGTGCGACTCTCCGAGAACGACGGCGCCATGCGGATGGCCCAGCTCGCCGACTCGCTGGCTCACTCACGCTCCCGGATCACCCACACGATCACCCGGATGGAGCGGTCCGGGCTCGTCGAACGCCGCAACTCGACCGACGACGGCCGCGGTGTCGTCGCTGCCCTCAGCGACCGCGGCTTCGACGTGCTGCGGAAGGCTGCCCCGGTCCACGTCAGCGGCGTACGCGAATATCTCGTCGATCTGGTCAGCGAAGAGGACTTCGCGGCCCTGGGGCGTGTGATGAACGCCGTCTCGGACTACCTCATCTGCGACCGCCCCGGCATCGAGATGCGCTGACGCCGACTCGGCGCGCCTGTCCGGGACAGACGCGCCGAGTCGAGGGAGTGTCAGATGCGCTCGAGGATCATCGCCATGCCCTGGCCGCCGCCGACGCACATGGTGATCAGACCCGTGGTCTTGTCGTGCCAGTCGAGGCTGTTGAGCATGGTGTTCTGCAGGCGAGCGCCGGTCATGCCGAAGGGGTGACCGACGGCGATGGCGCCGCCGTTGATGTTGAGGCGGTCGATGTCGATGCCGAGGTCCTGGTAGGAGGGGATCACCTGGGCCGCGAAGGCCTCGTTGATCTCGACCAGGTCGATGTCGCCGATCGACATGCCGGCGTACTTGAGCGCGTTCTTGGTCGCCTCGACCGGGCCGAGGCCCATGATCTCGGGGGAGAGGCCGGAGACGCCGGTGGACACGATCCGGGCCAGCGGGGTGACGCCGAGCTCGGCGGCCTTGGTGTCGGACATGACCACGACCGCGGCGGCGCCGTCGTTGAGAGCGCAGCAGTTGCCGGCGGTGACGGTGCCGTCCTCGCGGAAGACCGGCTTGAGACCGGAGATGGCCTCCAGCGTCACGCCGGCGCGGGGGCCGTCGTCGGCCGAGACGACCGTGCCGTCAGGGGTGGTCACCGGGGTGATCTCGCGGGCCCAGAAGCCGTCGGCGATGGCCTTCTCGGCGAGGTTCTGGGAGCGTACGCCGAACTCGTCCATCTCTTGGCGCGAGATGCCGCGCGAGGTGGCGAGGTTCTCCGCGGTGTGGCCCATCGCGATGTAGACGTCGGGCAGCAGGCCGTCCTCGCGCGGGTCGTGCCACTTCTCGTTGGACGCGGCGGTCGCGGTGGTCCGCGACTGGGCGTCGTCGAAGAGGTGGTTGACGGTGTCGGGCAGGTGGTCGGAGGTGCCCTTGACGAAGCGGGAGACGGTCTCGACACCGGCCGAGACGATGATGTCGGCCTCGCCGGCCTTGATCGCGTGCAGCGCCATCCGCGAGGTCTGCACCGAGGAGGAGCAGTAGCGGGTGATGGTCGCGCCGGGCACCTTGTCCCAGCCGTTGAGCACGGAGACGACGCGGCCCATGTTGTTGCCGGACTCGCCGCCGGGGAGGCCGCAGCCGAGCAGCAGGTCGTCGATGTCGTTGGGGTCGAGACCCTCGACCTTTCCGACCGCTTCCTTGGTGATGAGCGCGGCGAGATCGTCGGGACGGAAGTCCTTCAGCGATCCTTTGTTGGCTCGCCCGATCGGAGTGCGGGCGGCGGCGACGATGACTGCCTCAGGCATGAAGACTCCCGGTTACTGGTGAGTAGGTAGGACTGTGCTCGACACCATACTCGCCCGGACTGTGCTGGGTGACCAGGCCCAGTGCCCAAGATCGTCTGGAAGGATCGACCCCGTGCGCCATCTCTATGAATGCCCCATGCGTTGGGCCGACCTCGACATGCTCGGCCACGTCAACAACGTCGTCTACGTCGACTACCTCCAAGAGGCGCGCGTGGACATGCTGCGCACGCACGCCCGGAGCCCGCAGACCCAGGGTCTGGCCGAGGGTGTCGTCGTGGTCAGCCATCAGGTCACCTATGTTGCCCCGTTGCTCTTCGATTTCAAGCCGGTCTACGTCGAGTCTTGGGTGACCGAGATCCGCGCGGCGAGCTTCACGATGGCCTACGAGATCTTCCGGGACCAGCCCGACGGCACCCGCAAGGTCTTCCTTCGGGCGACCACGGTCCTGGCGCCGTACGTCTTCACCACCGAGTCGCCGCGCCGGCTCAGGCCGGAGGAGAAGGCCAACCTCGAGCCCTACCTCGAGGAGACGCCGTCGAAGCCGCTCGCACTGGGTGAGCCGAAGCGACTGCAGGAGGGGCACTTTCCGCTCTTCGTCCGCTTCTCCGACGTCGACGCCTACGGGCACGTGAACAACGTGAAGTACTTCGAGTACTTCCAGGAGTCGCGGCTGGCGCTGATGAAGCGGCTCAGGTCGCACAACGAGCTCAAGGACTGGCCCTCCGTCGTGGTCGCCCAGACCGACGTCAGCTACCACGCTCCGGTCCTCGCCCGCTCGGAGCCGTACGACGTGTGGAGCTACGTCTCCCGGCTGGGCACCAAGTCGATGACGATCGAGTCCGAGATCGCGGACGGCGACGTCCGGCTCGCCCGCGGGCAGGTCACGCTGGTCTTCTACGACCTGGAGTCCGGTAAGTCCGTCGAGCCCAGCCCGGAGGTGCGTGCGGCCGTCGAGAGCGTGCTGTAGCGGACCTCAGTCGCGCCAGCCGCTCCAGTCTTGATCGTCACAGTCCTGCTGGCGGTCGTAGCGGCGGTCACGTCGGCAGTCGTCGCGATCGTCGGCGTGAGCATCCGTGCCGTCCCATGCTTCCCACTCCCAGCCGTCACGGGTGAACGTGAAGTCGTCGGGAAACGCCGGGACCGGGCCAGAGGCATCGGGCTTCTTCGCCGGAGGAGCCTTCCGCGCTGCCAGCGTCTTGCCGTCGGCAGGGGTCCGGGCCTGCCGTGAGCCAGGCGCGGCGTCGGGCGGCGCGAGCAGGTCACGAGAGATGAGCTGAGTTCCGCGCGAGGCGTCGGGAGGAGGGGGCAGGGTGCCCACCGAGGTGTCTTCGGCAGCGTCGACGGGCTCGGCGGGACCGGTCGGCCCGTCGCCGAACCGGCTCGGCGGCCCGGCCGCCTGCTTCGACTGCTGGCCCGCCGGGTCCGACCCCATCGAACCCGGGTTGCCGATGAGCAGTGCCACCGCGATGACGGCGACGAGGGCTAGCCCGACTCCGGCGATGGCCCCCTGAATTGCCCGCATGCGTCCTCCGAGAGCGCTCTGGTCCACATAATGTTCTGCTTGAGGCCAGTAGCCTCCCAGTGCTTTCGTCGGTTGTCGAGTAGCGGGACCTTTGTCAGCGTTTCCTGGCCCGGGTCAGCCCGGCTTGACCTAGAGCCGGGCGAAGGCCTCGACCTTGTCCTGGGGCCCGGAGACGATGATGTGGTCGTCGGGGCGGATGACGGTCTCCGCGCTCGTGTAGGTGAACGTGCCGCCGGCCGGCTTCACCCCGACGACGGTGACGCCGTAGGTCTTGCGCACGCCGACGCCGGTGAGGCTGCGGTTGTGCAGCAGGGCCGGCGGCCGGGTCTTCACGAAGACGTACCCGTCGTCGAACTCGATGTAGTCGAGCATCCGTCCGCGGACGAGGTGGGCGACGCGTTGACCCATGTCGTGCTCGGGGCGGACGACGTTGTGCACCCCGATCTGGGCGAGGATCCGGGCATGGGGATCGCTGATCGCCTTGGCCCAGACGTTGCGTACGCCGAGATGGATCGCGACCGACGCGGTGAGGATGCTCGCCTCGATGTCGGTGCCGATGCTCACGACCACGGTGCCGAACTCGCCGAGACCGAGCCCCCGCATCGCGTCCTCGCTGGTGGTGTCGGCCTCGACCACGTGGGTCAGCCGGCCGGCGTGCTCCTGCACCGCCCGAGGGCTCAGGTCGGCGGCGAGCACCTCCTCGCCCTCCTCGACGAGCTCTAGGGCGAGCGCGCTGCCGAACCGGCCGAGGCCGAGCACGGCGACGCCGCCGCGGGTGGTGCCGTTCTTGTCCAGTCTGTTCCTAGCCAATGAGAGGCCGTCCTTCCGGGAAGCGGTGCAGACGCTCGCGGTCGCGGAGCGCCAAGGCGGAGACGAGGGTGATGGGGCCGATCCTGCCGATGAACATCATCGCGATCAGGATCAGCTGACCGCCCGGGGGGACGTCGTAGGTGAGGTTGGTCGACAATCCCACCGTGGCGAAGGCCGAGACGGCCTCGAAGAGCACCCGATGAGTGGGCGCGTCGACCAGATGCAGCAGCGCGATGGTGCCGGTGACCACGAAGCCGACCGAGAGCAGCGCGACCGTGAGGGCCTGACGGATGGCCCGCGGGTCGATGCGCCGGTCGAACGCCTCGACCTCGCGCTGGCCGCGAACCTCGGCGAGGATGACGAAGAAGAGCAGCATGAAGGTGGTGATCTTGAGGCCGCCCGCCGTGCCTGCCGAACCTCCGCCGATGAGCATCAGCACGTCTACGCCGAGCAGTGTGCCTTCGTGCATCTGCTCGTAGTCGAGGCTGTTGAACCCGGCCGTACGCGTCATGGTGCTCTGGAAGAAGCCGGCCAGCAGCTTCTCCGGCGTGTCCAGCGCGCCCAGGGTGTCGGGGTTCCCCCACTCGACCGCGATGAAGAACAGCGAGCCGATGATCAGCAGTCCGATGGTGCCTGAGACGGTCATCTTCGTGTGCAGGCTCCACATTCGCACCTTCGTACGCTGCAGCAGCTCCAGCCATACCGGGAACCCGAGGCCTCCGGCGATCACCGCGACGACGATCGGCAGGCAGATCCAGGGGTCGGTGACGTACCCCATCAGGGAGTCCGACCGCAGCGCGAAGCCGGCGTTGTTGAAGGCGGAGATCGAGTGGAAGACGCCGTCGTAGGCCGCCCGTTCCAAGGTGGCGCCGTAGCCCAGCCAGAACCGCAGCGTCAGCGGGATCGCGATGATCAGCTCGATGAGCAGGCTGATGCCGACGACCCCCTTGATGACGCTGCGTACGTCACCGAGGCCGGGGCTGGTGTGCTCCACAGCGGCGGTGAGGCGGAACCGCAGCCCGAGCCGGCGGAAGACGATCAGCGCCAGCATCGAGGCGAGGGTCATGATCCCGATCCCGCCGACCTGGATCAACCCGAGGATGGTGACCTCGCCGAAGGTCGACCAGTAGGTCGGGGTGTCGACCACGACCAGACCGGTGACGCAGACGGCGCTGGTCGCGGTGAACAGGGCCGTCAGGAAAGGCGCATGGCCCGGCTCGGTGCGAGCCACCGGAAGCATCAGCAGAAGCGTGCCGATCAGGATCATCGCCGCGAACCCGACCGCCACGATCTGGGTCGGGTGACGGAGCAGTCCCTTGCCGCGGCGCGCTCGGCGCGGCAGGAGGCTCACCCGGGGGTGTTGATCATGAAGTTGGCGGCATGTTCGGCGTAGGCCCAGAACTGCGCGTCCTGCTCCGGCGTCAGCCCGGCGGCATCGAGGCCCTCGCGGAAGTGCTGGAGCCAGCGGTCACGAGCCTCCGAGGTGACCTCGAACGGGGCGTGGCGCATCCGCAGCCGCGGGTGACCGCGCTGCTCGGAGTAGGTCGTCGGGCCGCCCCAGTACTGAGCCAGGAAGAGGGTCAGTCGCTCCTGGGCCGGACCGAGATCCTCCTCCGGATACATCGGCCGCATCAGCTCGTCGGTCGCCACGCCCTCGTAGAACTTGGCCACGATCGTGCGGATGGTCTCCATCCCGCCGATCTCCTCATAAAACGTCACTGAGCCATTCTTCCACGCGGGTCCGCGTTCGCCGCCCGTGGCAGGATCGGAGGCGTACGCACACACTCGATCTTTGGGAGATAAACGATGGCCACCACCCGCACTGCCACCACCGTCTGGGAGGGCACGCTCTTCGAGGGTGCCGGGAAGGTGACGCTGGATTCCTCAGGCCTGGGGACCTACGACGTCTCCTGGCCGGCCCGCTCGGAGGAGCCCGGCGGCAAGACCAGCCCCGAGGAGCTCATCGCCGCCGCCCACTCCTCCTGCTTCTCGATGGCCTTCTCCAAGGGCCTGGCCGACAACGGCACCCCGGCGACCAGCCTGCAGACCAGCGCGGACGTCGAGTTCACCCCCGGCAAGGGCATCACCGGCATCAAGCTGACCACCCGCGGCGTGGTCGAGGGGCTCGACAACGAGACCTTCGTCAGCCTCGCCGAGGCAGCCAAGGCCGGCTGCCCGGTCAGCCAGGCCCTCACCGGCACCACGATCACCCTCGACGCCGCCCTCGCCTGATCCCGTGTAGGCCGAGCTTGTCGAGACCATCGGGTCTCGACAAGCTCGACCGCCGGCGGCATACGTCAGGCCTTGGCCGGCTGCTCCTCGGCGGCCTTCTCCTCGCGGTGCCAGACGACCCGCTGCGGGAACGGGATCTCGATGCCCTCGTAGTCGAGGCGGGCCTTGATCCGCTGGCGCATCTCGCGCGCGATCGCCCACTGCTTGAGGGGCAGCGTCTTGATGAGCACCCGCACCGTGATCGAGTCGGCGGCCAGCGCCTCGACGCCGGTGACCTCGGGCTCCTCGATGATCTGGCCCTTGAACTCCTCGTCGATCCAGAGGTCGCGGGATACCTCGCGAAGCACGCGCTGCACCTTGATGAGGTCCTCGTTGTAGCCGACCCCGACGTCGATGACGGCACGGGCCCAGTTCTGGCTGTGGTTGCCGACGGTGAGGATCTCGCCGTTGGGGACGTACCAGACCGTGCCGTCGAGCGACCGCAGCCGGGTGATCCGCAGCGTCACGGCCTCGACCGTGCCGATGATGTTGTTGACCTCGATGCTGTCACCCACGCCGTACTGATCCTCGATGATCATGAAGATGCCGGACAGGTAGTCCCGCACCAGCGACTGGGCGCCGAAACCGAGCGCCAGGCCGACGATTCCGGCCGAGGCGATGATCGGGGCGATGTTGACCCCGAGCTCGGACATGATCATGGTGGTGAAGATCGCGACCAGGACGCCGGTGATGATGCTCTTGAACAGCGAGCCGATCGCCTGGGCGCGCTGGCTGCGGCGGGACGAGGCGACGGTGGTCTCGCTCGCCTCGGCCGACCTGGTGAGCTTGCCGGTGAGACCGGGCGTCTCGACGGCGCGGACGACGACCTTGTCGATGACCCGGTGAAGCACCCAGCGGAGCACGATCGCCAGCAGGATCAGGCCGGCGATACGAAGGGGGATGCCGATCACCCATTCGCCGAGAGTCGACCAGGAGACCGAGACCAGTGGGGGGTTCGGGGGAATGGACATGAGTTCCAGTATCCAACCCGTTCAAGGTCCGCGGCCAATCCCAGGCGGCGGCGACCCCGGCCGGACGAGGGGCGTTGACGAGGACCGGTGCGTACGCCGGTTAGTATCTGCGCGTGAGCAACCAGATCCTGCGCCGCGCCGGCCTCTTCGGCGCCTCCGCCACCGCCGCTGTCGTCGCCTCTGTTGCTACCGCCGGTCCCGCTGGCGCCGCAGTCCCCGACGGGTGGCCGGTCGCCGAGGAGATGACCGCCTCCGGTCTGCTCCTGCTCATCCTGCTCATCCCGGTCATCCTGACGGTGGTCATCTCCCTCGTGGTGCTCCTGCCCGGCGTGCTCCGCGGCGAGGGGTTGCTGCCCAAGCCCCACAAGGGCGACGACGACAACCTCCCCGCCACGACGCACTGAGCGGTCAGCTCGCCAGGATCACCAACTGCTGGGTCGCCCGCGTCATCGCGACGTAGCGGTCCACCGCCCCCTCGATCCCGGTTCCGTACGTCTCCGGATCGATGAGGACGACCAGATCGAACTCGAGCCCCTTGGCGTGCTCGGGGCTCAAGCGGCGTACCCGACCTCCGTTCAGGTCCGATGAGCCGGCTGCTATGACGCAGGCGATGCCTTCGTCGTGCTCGGCGAGCCAGGTGTCCAAGATCTCGTCGAGTTCCGCGACGGGGCCGTGGACGACCGGGATGCCGGCGGCGCGTACCGACGTGGGCACGTTGGCGTCGGGAAGCGCGGCCCGGATGACCGGCTCGGCCTCGGCCATCACCTCCTCCGGCGTGCGGTAGTTGACGCTCAGGCCGGCCATCTCGATCCGGTCCAGACCGACCCGCTCGAGACGCTCCCGCCACGACTCGGTGAACCCGTGCCGGGCCTGGGCCCGGTCGCCGACGATCGTGAAGCTGCGCGAGGGGCAGCGGTTGATCAGCATCTGCCACTCTGCGTCGGTCAGCTCCTGGGCCTCGTCGACGACGATGTGCGCGAACGGGCCGGCGTACGGGTCGAGCTCGTCCGGTTCCCGCACCGAGTCGTCGAGGAGCGCTGTGCGCAGGTCTTGGCCACGCAGCATCGACATCACCTTCATGTCGGAGTCGTCGTGGCTGATCAGGTCGGAGACGACCTCGGCCTTCGCCTTCCGGTCGGCGGCCGCGGCCGCCTTCCTGGCGCTGCGGCGCCGCGAGGCGTCGGGGTCGCCGAGGCGACGGTGGGCGGCGTCGAGCAGCGGGAGGTCCGCCTCGGTCCAGGCCTGCCCAGCCTGGACAACCGGATCACGCTGCAGCGTCGTCACCTCCTCGGGAGTGAGCCAGGGCGCGCACAGCCGCAGGAAGGCCGGCACCTCCCACAGGTCCCCGACGATGTCGGCCGGACGCAGCCGCGGCCAGACCTGGCCGAAGACCTCGAGCAGTCCGGCGTTGGTCTCCAGCGAGGCCCGGAGGGCGTCGGTCGCATCCTCGTCGACGAGGCCGTACGCATCGAACTCGTCCTCCTGCCCGGCACTGTCCCAGTCGTCCTCGGCCCAGGCGTCGACATCTGCGTCGTGGTCGCGATCGGGGTCGCTGCCGCTGCTCTCCTGGATCCGTCCGGTCACGATCTTCAGCAGCGCGTCCCAGACTTGGTCGCGGGCGTCGTTGTGCGGCATACCCGGCTCGGCCGCGGCGATCGCCTCGACCCAGTCGCCGGTGCTGATCACGGCGTTGCCGTAGGGCGTCTCGACGAGGGTCGGCTTCGAGGGAGGCTTCTCGTAGAGCGCCACCGCCGGCTCGATCGCGGCGACCATCCGGGCGTCAGCCTTGAGCCGGGCCACCTCCTTGTCCGTCTCCGGCGCCAGCGAGGCGCCCTCGGGCACCATCCGGCGCAGTGTCGTGGTGCGTACGCCCTCTTCGCCCAGGCTCGGCAGCACGTCCGCGACATAGGAGAGGTAGGGCTCGTGCGGGCCCACGAACAGCACTCCGCCCTTGCCCTCGCCCAGGCGCGGGTCGGAGTAGAGGAGGTACGCCGTGCGGTGCAGCGCCACCACGGTCTTGCCCGTCCCCGGGCCGCCGTCGACGACGAGAGCGCCTCGCGAGGACGCGCGGATGATGGCGTCCTGGTCGGACTGGATCGTGCCGAGCACGTCGCGCATCCGCGGAGAGCGGCTGCTGCCGAGGGTGGCGATGAAGGCCGACTGGTCATCGAGGGCGGCATGCCCCTCGAGCCCCTCGGCGGTGAAGACCTCGTCCCAGTAGTCGGTGATCCGCCCGTTGGTCCAGCGGTAGCGACGCCGGCTCAGCAGCCCGCGCGGGTCGGCGTGCGTGGCCGCGAAGAACGGCTCGGCCGCCGGTGAGCGCCAGTCGACCAGCAGGCGCTGTCCGTCTGTGGCGGTCAGCCCCAGCCGCCCGATGTAGATGGTGCTGCCGGACTCCGTGACGATCCGTCCGAGGCACAGGTCCAGACTGAACCTGCGCAGCATCCTCAGTTGCGCACCGATCCGGTGCACCTCCAGATCGCGGTCCATCGCCTCCTGCCCATGCCCACCCGGGCGGCGGCGTACGTCGTCGAGCCGCTCGTTCAGCTCAGCGATCTGCTCCTCGAGGCTCTGCCCGATGGCAACGAAGTGCTGCTCGTCATCGGCGATCAGTGTCGGGTCCGCCTTGGCGTCGTGACGGCCCGCGAGATCGAATGCTTGCAACGTTGAATCCCCTGTCTGATCAGGCACTTTACCTGTTCGAGGAGGAGATTCTGCCCCAATCCGGGGGTCTTGCGGCAAGCCCCTATGTGCGCTATAAAGTTGTTAGTGGAAGGGAGAGATCTCCCTTCCATTCCTGCGTTTTGACTCGCCGTGGGCCGCGGCGTTGCCGATGTAGTCCTTGTACGCATCCTCCCGAGTCGTCTCGATGACGAACTCCTGCGTGGCCGAGTCGTAGGTTG
>NZ_JBEXSD010000086.1:0-18404 GCF_040613495.1 Nocardioides sp. NPDC006273
GGATCGCGGTCCGGGGCCGCACTTCCTCGAGCTGCGCCAGCAGCCGGTCCACGTAGTGGATGTCCTCGGGGCCCTGCACCTTCGGCACCATCACGACGTCGAGCTTGTCGGCGACGAAACTCTAGTTTCGTCGCCCACAACTACAGATTCGACGTCCAGAACTACCGACTCGGCCCGCCACTTCTACCGACTCGGCGGGGGTGGGCTTCAGCCGGCGCAGGCTCCGGTGTCGACAGCGGCGGTCTGGGAACGCGCCGCGCGGGCGATCTCGATGACCTGGTCGGTCGTGAGGGCGTAGCCGGTCTCGGAGTCGGTGACCGAGGCGGCGAAGACGACGCCGACGACGTCACCCTCGGAGTCGACGATGGGGCCGCCGGAGTTGCCGGGACGGATGAGGCTGCGCACGGAGTAGACGTCTCGGATGACGGTGCCGACGCCGTAGATGTCGGGCGAGCGGAGGCGCTGCTCGGCGCGGATACGGCCGGGCTGTACGTCGAAGGGGCCGTCCTGCGGGTAGCCCAGGACCGCGATCGGGTCCTCGGCGGCGGCAGTGCTGTCGAACTCGAGGCGCTCGAGGTTGCCGCCACCCTTGAACTTAAGGACCGCGATGTCGATCTCGGGGTCGTAGTGGACGACCTTGGCGTCGTTGGCTCCGTCACCGACGATCACGTTGGGGTCGTCGACACCGGCGACGACGTGGGCGTTGGTCATCAGATAGCCGCGACCGATCACGAACCCGGTGCCCTCGACACCCTTGCCGCACTCGTTGGCACCGCGGATCTTGAGGACCGACTCCCCCGCACGCACGACATCGGGGTCGGTGAGCATGCGGCGCGGGCCCGGTCCGACCTCGACGATCCGCTCACGGGCGAACGGCTCCAGGTAGCGCGGGAAGAACGAGGTGCCGACGACGTCGTTGAAGGCGCTCAGCGCCCGGTCGGCGGGCGACGGCATGATCGAGTCGACCTTGGCCAGGATCGCCGACCCGCGCACCGCCGGGGTCAGCCCGTTGATCTGGGCCCCCGAGACCGCGACACCGAGCGCCCAGGCGACGACGAGCACGGCGGCCGCGCTCAGCAGCGCCCCACCGAGCGCATCGACGATCCGGGCGGGTTGCCAGGTGATCTCGTCCCGCACACGTACGCCGCCGTATTGCAGCACCGCCTGCCCGATGGACGCGCACGCGATCACGACGAACAGAGCGCCGAGCGAGACCCACAACGACGGAGCCGCGCTGCCGAGCACCTTCGGCGCCAGCCAGATGCCGATGAAGCCACCGAGCAGCAGTCCACCGGTCGCGAAGGCGCCGGTGATGAAGCCCTGCCAATAGCCTGAGAGCGCGTAGGCCGCGACGAGAATGATCAGGATCCAGTCAAGAAAATTCACGGCCGATTCCGTTCGCGTCCCTGAAACATGTATTCGGGCAACTCCTTGATCGGGGCGTCCGGAATCTCCGTGATCCACCCGAGATAGGTGAAGAAGCGGCTGATGATCCCGCCGGTGAAGCCCCAGAGGATGACATCCTTCTCCGGTCCGATCAAGAATGCAGGCATCAGCCAACCGCTGCGCCCCGGCGCGCCCACCTGGATCTGGTGTGCCGGGTCCATGAGATCCGACAGCGGCACCCGATAGACGGCATGCACCTCCTCGAGCGAACGCGCCGTGACCGGTGACGGCTCTCGCCACCACGCGATGATCGGCACCACCGCATGGTTGGAGAACGGGATCCACAGCGCCGGAAGCCTGCCGGCGACATCGACCCCGGTCGGGTCGAGCCCGGTCTCCTCCCAGGCCTCTCGAAGTGCGGCCTCCTCGGCGGTCTCGCCGGGGTCGAGGCGGCCACCGGGGAACGAGACCTGCCCGGGATGGGAACGCATCGTGTGCGACCGCTCGGTCAGCAACAGGTCGGGCCCTTCAGAGCCCTCGCCGAAGAGCATCAGCACCGCCGACTCGCGCGCGCTGCCGTCCTCCGGCGGCAGGAACTGAGAGATGTCCTCACCCCGGATCTGCTGCGCCGCCTCGACGATCTCGTCGAACCACTCCGGTCGCAGGTTGTTCAGAGGGTCCGCTCGCTCGCTCACAGCGTGATCCCCAGCTTCTGCTCGACGAGCTCCTTGACCTGGTCCTCGCTGGTCATGCCGCCCATCTGCAGCAGCTTCACCTCGCCGGAGGAGGACAAGACGTACGTCGTCGGCACCGCTCTCGCGGTGAGCGACCCGCCCTGCAGCTCGCCGCCGGGATCGGCGTACATCGGAAAGGTCACCCCTCGCGAGATCGCCTCCTCCAGCGCGACCCCGGGCACGGTGTCCATGACGTCGATGCCGATCACCGGCACCTCGTCGCCGTAGGTCTCGTGGAAGTTCTGCAGCGCAGGCATCTCCTCCTTGCAGGGAGCACAGAAGCCCTGGAAGAGGTTGATCACCATCGGGCCCTCGAAGGAGGCCAGAGCGACCGACTCGCCACCGCCGAGACACGGCAGCTCGATCGATGGCAGGCCGCCGTCGCTCGCCGACCCGGCGCGACAATCCTCCACCTTCGAGGCCTTCTTGGCCGCGACCATCTTCGCGGTGGCGACGTCGACGTCAGAAGAGGACGTCGCGTCGCCGAGCGGCGCGCCCGACTGCCCGCCGCCGGCCGGCGAATCGGCGCCGCAGCCGGTCAGCCCTGCAAGCACGGCCACGAGCAGAGCGCTCACTGTCGCGGCCCGGGCTCTGCCCCCAAGGACACGAACCATCAGTTGCGGCCCTCCGTGCGGACCAGCTTCGCCGCGGCGACCGGGTCGGTCGGACCCTCCCCGTACGCCGGGCACAGCTGTGCCACCGGGCAGGCGCCGCATGCCGGCTTCTGGGCGTGACAGATCCGCCGCCCGTGCCAGATCACGTGGTGGGAGAGCATCGTCCAGTCCCGCTTCTCGAAAAGCTCACCGACCGCGTGCTCGACCTTGACCGGATCCTTCTCGGTCGTCCATCCGAAGCGACGCGAGAGCCGCCCGAAGTGTGTGTCGACGGTGATCCCCGGCTTGCCGAAGGCATTGCCGAGCACCACGTTGGCGGTCTTGCGCCCGACGCCGGGCAGCTTCACCAGCTGCTCGAGACGGGAGGGCACCTCCCCGTCGTACTCCTCCACCAGGACCGCGCTCAGCTTCAGCAGAGCCTCGGTCTTGGCACGGAAGAAGCCGAGCGGCCCGACGAGCTGCTCCAGGTGCTCCCGGGGCGCGGCGGCCATCTCCTTCGCGGACGGGTAGGCCGCGAAGAGCGCCGGCGAGGCCAGGTTGACCCGCTTGTCGGTGGTCTGCGCGCTCAGCACGGTCACGACCAGACACTCGAACGGGTTGGTGAAGTCGAGCTCGGCCTTCGCATCCGGGTAGGTCTCGCCGAGAATTCGGTCGATTCGACGGGCACGACGCACCAGACCCAGGCGCGTCTCAGTCGCAAACTTCTGGGCAGGCACGCAGCAAGGCTACGCGGCCCCACCGACAATCCCGATCTGGCCCAGCAGACGGCTAGCACAGATACCGCCCTATACATGCTCTTTCTGCCCTTATCGGTGGGTGATGTGCACTTGTGAGACGTTCCACAGATAGGATTCCCGATGTAATACCCGCGGATGTGGGGAAAATCCAGGAGGAATGGCCGCAATGGACAACGACGTACTCCGTCAGGCACCGCTCTTCAGCGCACTCGATGACGAGTCGATGACGGCCCTGCACGCCTCGATGGCAGAGTCCAAGCTCCGCCGCGGAGAGGTGCTCTTTCACGAGGGCGACTCCGGCGACAAGCTGTACGTCGTGATCGACGGCAAGGTGAAGCTCGGCCGCACCTCGTCCGACGGCCGCGAGAACCTGCTCGCCATCATGGGCCCGGGCCAGATGTTCGGCGAGCTCTCCCTCTTCGACCCCGGCCCCCGCTCGGCCACCGTCACCGCGGTCACCGACTCCGCCTTCGCGAGCCTGTCGCACGAAGACCTCCTCAAGTGGCTCGAGGGCCGCCCGGTCGTCGCCCGCGGCCTGCTCGCCCAGCTGGCCGGCCGACTCCGCAAGGCCAACGACGTCGTCGCCGACCTCGTCTTCTCCGACGTCCCCGGCCGCGTGGCGAAGGCCCTGCTCGACCTCGCCGACCGTTTCGGCCGCACCGCCGACGACGGCGTCCACGTCCACCACGACCTCACCCAGGAGGAGCTCGCCCAGCTCGTCGGCGCCTCCCGTGAGACCGTCAACAAGGCCCTGGCCGACTTCGCCAGCCGCGGCTGGCTCCGCCTCGAGCCCCGCTCGGTCGTGATCATGGACATTGAGCGCATGGCCCGCCGCGCCCGCTGATCAGGACGCCCGGAGTACGCACCTGGCCGCGTTGTCGTCGGTCGCCGACCCGCTCCGCTCAAAGGTCGGCTCCCTCCTCCGCCTTGCCAGGCACGCACTCCGAACGCCCTGATTCTTTACCTTCCAACAGGCACCCGGCCTCCTCTCATCCGGCGTAGTAGCCGGTGAAAGGAGGCCGGGTCTTTGTTCTCCCCCACAGACGCCGGCCGCGAAGCGTTCGACCATTTCGTACGCTCCCGCGTCCCGGCGCTCTCGCGCACCGCATACCTGCTGACCGGCGACGCGCACCTCGCCGAGGACCTCGTCCAGCAGGCACTTCTGCTCGCCGCGAAGTCCTGGCATCGCATCCAGGGCGACCCCGAGCCGTACGTCCGCCGCATCCTCTACACCCAGAACGTCTCCTGGTGGCGCCGCCGGCGTCTGGTCGAGACCCCGACCGAGACGTACGAGACGTCGGCTGCCGCCCCTGCTGACACCGAGCTGCGGCTCAGCCTCGACGCCGCGCTCGCGCAGCTCACGGCCCGCCAGCGCACGATCCTCGTGCTTCGCTTCTTCGAAGACCTCACCGAGGTCCAGACCGCCCATGTTCTCGGAATCCACTCCGGCACGGTCAAGTCCACCACCCGCAAGGCCCTCGCGCGCCTGCGTGTCCTCGCGCCTCACCTCGAGGAGCTCCTCCATGACTGACCAGCAGCTCCGCGAGGAGCTCCACCGCATCGCTGAGCAAGCCCCCGAGGCGTACGTCCCAACTGACACCTTCGCTCGCGGCCGCCGCGCCCATCGCCGCTCGGTCGTCATCACCATCGGTGCGATCTCGGCCGCCATCGCTCTCATCGCCGGCTCCGTCGCCTTCACTCAGCAGCGCGACTCGGCCGACGTCCACCCCGCCCGAGGCGACACCGACCTCGCCGTCCCCGACACCATCTATGCGACGCCGACGTGGCTGGCCGAGACGGAAGACGGCCACTATGCCAACGTCGGGAAGCTGGAACACGACCTGGCCATCGGCACGGGTGCGATCGCGTACGTCCAACCGGCTCAGGACTCGAACGGAGCCGTCGCGGTCGTCATCGATGCCGACGACGGCGACTACCACCCGCTCGCACTCCCAGACTTCATCGGCCTCGATCCCTACTGGAGTGACTCCTCCGGCGACGACGGCGGGCGCCGCCCACTTGCCCTCTCACCGGACGGAACCCAGCTGGCGTGGTCCTGGGGTCTGGGTCGAGACGCGGCGACCGACAGCCAGCACGTCTCGGGCGGCGTACGCATCGCCGACCTGACCACCGGCGAAGTCTTCGAGTGGGACCTCAGCGACGACGCGAGCACCTACGTCACGGGCGTGGAGTGGTCCGAGGGCGGCAGGCAGCTGCTCTGGACCGGGCTCAAGATGGACCGCTGGCACTCCGAGGGGTACGTCCCGGGTGATGTCGTCACGGGCGTCATCACCCACGCGTCGGCCGAGGTGACCACCTACACCGGCGAGATCGGCGACGCGACAGACCTCGGCCTCTGGGCGGTCTCCGACGAGGGGACGATCGCCTTCAACGGCACCCCCGATGACGAACTACATGTCCAATCCGCCGAGGGGGAGCTCACCGCTCTGCCGTTCCCCGAAAAGGCTTCCGCCTACGCGCCGATCATGTTCCACGGCTCTGACCTCTACATCAACTCGGACGACGGGCTCGTCCCCGTGGACGGCGACGGCCAGACCTACGCCACCCCCTCCGATGGCATGTGGCGGCCAGTCGGTTGGTCGGGAGACGCGCCGCTGCTCAAACTCTACGGCGCCGACAACGTCTACTTCGGTCAGGTCTGGAACTTCGGTGACAAGGCAGCGGACGAGGTCGCCGGCGGGAACTCGCTGATCGCACTCGACGGCAGTGCCGGGATGGTTGCGGACACGGCGAGCATCGCATTCGACCTCATCGACGCCGGCTCGATCAAGCACCCGACGGTGCATCGGAGCAAGCCGTTCTTCTGGCCCCCGTGGATCGGCACGGCGGTGTTCTGGCTGGTCGCTGCACTCGTGGTGGTCATCCTCTGGCGGCGAGCAAGACACATGCTCCTGGTCGTCGCCGTCCTCGCTGCTCTGCTGGTCCTCGTGGGCGCTCTCTTCCTCATCGATACGACCGCAGTATTGTCGCGCGGCGACACCGTGGAGGGATCAGGCGGCACGATCGAGATCGAGGCGCAAGGTGATTCGGGCGTACCGAGTCGCGCTGCGATTCCCACCCAGATCCGCTGGAACGACCCGTACCAGGAGGGCGCTCCCAACGTGCCCGTCACCACCTCGTTCGACGTCGGCCGGGCTGTCGCCGCCTTCGAGGATCCTTACAGCCGGGAACGGATCCAAGCCGTGGTGATCACAGCGGCAGGCAGTTACCACAGGCTCGCCCTGCCGGACAGCGACGGGACCCGAGTGCTCTCCGACGAACCGACCGTGGAACTGTCACCCGACGGTGCTCGACTCGCGTATTCGACGTGGACGGGGCCCGATGGAAGTCGCGTCAACATCGTCAACCTGCTCTCAGGGGATGTCGACACCTTCGTTCTCGGGATCACCGGCAATCACAACCGGGTGAGGAGCCTTGCCTGGTCCCCAGATTCCACCTGGCTGGTGTGGTCCAGCGCGTCGGGAGAGTCCGAGGATGCGGGGAGGATCAACATCTCGGACGGCACGAGCCAACGCCTTCCTGCTGGCTCCTGGACCAACGCGGGCATCTCCGCCGACGGCACGGTCGGGATGCGTTCGAACGACCGTACGCGGGTATGGCCGGGCTATGAAGGTGGCCTTCCGGGAGACGAGTCCACCACGGTCTCGACCTGGGTCGGACCCACGATCGGCGACGACGGTCCGAGCATCGGATCGATCGGCTTCACCCGCACACGCACCGTGCTCAGCCTCGGCCGGAAGCCTTCAGTTCACAGCGTCGATGTCGACGGTCGGACGTTCGAAGGCGTCGCCGGCTGGGACATCCATGGCACGGCGTTGATCGTGACCAGGAATGCGGACGACAGGGATCTTCGTACGGTCGCCTCCGATGGGTCGACCGAGATCGTCGCGCACATCGACATCGGCGTGCAGAACCTGTCCGTCGCAACGTCTTTGTCCCCTGACGTCGTGGTCTCGGTTCCGGATACCGAATGGGCGAATCGCAGCCCGATCCTCTGGCTACCGCCTGTCGGCGCCATCGGTGCAGTCGTGACCGGCTTCCTCATCTGGGGACACGTCAGGCGAAGGAAGGCCGAGATGCCTTCGCCCGCCAGACGGGGCTACTGAGGCCGGCGCTTCTGTGGATGGATCGTCTCGTGACGAGCGAGTATCGCGACGTACTCCTCGATCTTGCGTGCCCGCGCGGCCTCAGTCTTCAGCGTGATGATGCGGTGATAGAGGGCAAAGCGGTTCTGCGAGGTGAGGACGTCGTACATCGCCTGCGCCTCGGGCACCGCGGCGATCGCGGCGAGGAGGTCTGGCGGGGTCTCGGCGGTCGCCGGACCGGCGTACGCAGCCTCCCACCGCCCGTCCGCCTTCGCCGCCGCCACGGCGGCCCGCCCGGCGGCGGTCATCCGACCCTCGCGCTCGAGACGGTCGATGTGCTCGACGTTCCTCTGTGACCAGCGGCTCTTCGGGCCACGCGGGGTGAACCGCTGGAACGACGACTGCTCGTCGCGCCGCCGGGCCTGGCCGTCGATCCAGCCGAAGCAGAGCGCCTCATCGAGCGCGGTCTGCCAGGTCAACGTGGTCAGCGTGCCGCCCTTCTTGGTCAGCACCAGCCAGACCGCGGGCGTGTCGACATGGTGCTCCTCCAGCCAGGCCCGCCACGCGGGCGGGTCGGGAAGAAGGAGCTCGACTCCGGACAGGATCGCCATGAGCCGAACAGTAGGCCTCAGCGCTCGGCGAGGTAAGCCAATTGCGCTCGTACCGAGAGCTCGGCGGCACCCCACAGGACCTGGTCGACGTCGGCGTACACGATCTCGACGATCGCCCGCGGAACCGCATCGGCCGGCGTGACACCGAGCCCGGAGAGAGCTTCCTCGACCTGGCCGAGACGCTCGCGGCGGTGGGAGATGTAGTGGTCGAGTGCGCCGAGGGCGTTCCCGATGACCGGGCCGTGACCAGGCCATACGTTGCCGACCCCGTGCTCGGAGGCCAGCGCGTGCAGGCGGTCCAACGAGTCCAGATAGGCGCCGAGCTCACCGTCGGGATGGGCGACCACGGTCGTGCCTCGCCCCAGGACGGTGTCCCCGGTCAGCACCGCTCCGTCGGCCGGGAGCCAGAAGGAGAGCGAGTCCGCGGTGTGCCCGGGAGTGCCGACGACGCGGATCTCCAGGCCGTCGACCTCGATGACGTCACCGTCGCCGAGCCCCTCGGTCCCGAGCCGGTATTCAGGATCAAGAGCGCGTACGCCGGCTCCGACCCGTTCCGCGAAGGCCCGGGCCGCCTCGGAGTGGTCGTAGTGATGATGAGTCAGCAGGACCGTGGACACCTCGCCGGCCGCCTCCGCGACGGCATCGAGATGACCCTCATCGAGAGGTCCGGGGTCGATCACGACCGACCGGCGCGCGCCCGGCTCGCGCAGCACCCAGGTGTTGGTGCCGTCGAGCGACATGATCCCCGGGTTGGGCGCGAGGATGCACTGCCCACGTTCACCGAAGACCCCGCCTGACCAGGAGTCGCTCATGAGCGCCTCCGTCCGGACATCAGCTTCTCGTGCATCGGCATCATCGACAGGGTGTGGCCGCCGTCGGTCGCGGTGACCGCCGGGGTGAACATCGTCAGCGTCCGTCCGGCGGCGTCGGCGAGCACCTCGTCCTCCGACCCGATCGAGGCGACCTCGAGGCAGTTGAGGTAGGTCGGCGGCATCATCGCCAGCTCGCCGGCCTCGACCTGGGCAGCCGCCTCGTCGACCCCCAGCCAGAGCACCGAGGAGGACTCCGTCGAGACGTCGCGGGTGACCTGCCCTTCGGGCAGCCGCGCGACGAAGAACCAGGTCGCGAAGCGCTTCGGCTCGAAGATGGGCGTCGTCCAGGCGGCCCACGGCGCCAGCAGATCCGTACGCAGCACCAGCCCGCGTCGGGTCAGCAGGTCGGTCAACGACAGCGAGCGCGACTCCAGTGCGGCCCGGTCGGCCTCCCACTCGTCGCCCGAGACGTCGTCGACGACGGCGTCTCCCGACGCCCCCGCGAGCAGCACACCGCACTCCTCGAAGGTCTCTCGCACCGCCGCGGCGACCAGCGCTCGCGCTGGGGACTCCTCGACCCCGAGCCGGCGCGCCCACTCACCCGCCGACGGCCCGGACCAGCACGAGTCGGGCAGCTCGTCGTCGCGTACGTCCACGCCGCCGCCGGGAAAGACCGCCATCCCGGCAGCGAAACCCATCGTCAGCTGCCGACGGAGGAGGTAGACCTCGGGAGTGCCCTTCGGACCAGGCCGCAGCAGCATCACCGTCGCGGCGTCGCGCGGCTCGACCGGGGTGCGTACGCCCTCGGCGTACTCCCCGGCCAACGCCACGACGTCGTCACCAAGCCGGACTGGGGGGATCGGGATGCGCACGTTCGTCACTGTAGCGACGCGCACGCCAGCCTCCCACCCCCATCTGAGCCTCAGTTCAAGGCTCAGATCTCGACGATGATCTCCACCTCGACGGGGGCGTCGAGCGGCAGGACCGACACACCGACGGCGGAGCGGGTGTGGCGTCCGGCGTCACCGAAGACCTTGCCGAGCAGCTCAGAGGCACCGTTGGCGATGCTCGGCTGAGCGGTGAAGTCAGGGGTCGAGGCTACGAAGCAGGTCACCTTGACGACCCGCTTGACCAGCGACAGGTCGCCGATCTCGGCCTTCACCGCAGCGAGGGCGTTGAGCGCACACTGCTGCGCAGCGGCGATGCCCTCCTCGGGCGAGACCTCGCCACCGAGCTTGCCGGTCGACAGCAGGGCGCCGTCCTTCATCGGAAGCTGGCCCGAGGTGAAGACGTGATCACCGGTGCGGAGCGACGGGATGTAGGCCGCCACCGGGGGCACCACCTCCGGAACGCTCAGCCCGAGCTCGGCGAGGACCTCCTCCGGGCCACTCACGCCGAGACCTCCCGCTTGAAGAAGCCGACGTAGTTGCCGGTGCCGTTGTCGATGATGGAGACGAGCTCCCAGCCATCGGCACCGAAGTTGTTGAGGATCTGCGCCGCCGCGTGGTTGAGGATCGGCGCTACCTGGTACTCCCACTTGGTCATGTCGGCACCCTACTTCCCGGACCGGCGGACCGGCTTCCCGGCGACATGGTTTGACCTTCCAACCGACGGCCCGCCCACTAGGGTCGACCCGTGACTTCGACAGAGCAGCTGCAGACGTACGTCGACACCTGGTGGTCCTCGGTCCAGGACCTCCTCGCGCTCCTGGAGGAGCTCTCCGAGCCCGACTGGGGCCTGGCCACCGACCTGCCCGGCTGGGACGTACGCGCCATCGCCTCTCACGTCGCACACCTCGAGGGCCTCACCGGCGGCGCGCCCCGCGAGGATGCCGAGGTCCCCGAGTCCGAGCACATCAGGACGCCGATGGGCCAGTTCACCGAGATCGGCGTGCTCACCCGGCGCGATGCCTCGCCGGCGAGCATCATCGACGAGATCCGCCGCTACGCCTCCGTACGCCACGAGGAACTGCTCGCTTCCCCTCCCGAGGACCCTGCGGCGCCGGCGTCCGGCGTCTTCGGTGCGATCGGGTGGACCACCGGAAAGCTGCTCCGCAACCGTCCGCTCGACCTCTGGCTGCACGAGCAGGACATCCGCCGCGCGACCGGTCGTCCGGGCGGCCTCGACACCGCCGGGGCCATCCACACCACCGACTACCTGCTCGAGGGCGTCGGCTTCGTGCTCGCCAAGAAGGCCGGTGGCGCCGCCGGCTCGTCGGTCGTCGTCGAGGTCGAGGGGCACGCTCCGTACGCCTTCACGGTCACCAAGGACGGCAAGGGCGTCCCGCTGGCCAACCCGGTGGCCGACCCGACGGTCACGCTCTCCACCGACCGCGAGACGTATGTCCTCCTGGCCGGTGGCCGCGCCTCCGCCGACCCCTCCAAGGTGACGATCACCGGTGACACCACCCTCGGCACCAAGATCGTCGAGAACCTCAACATCACCCCCTGAGTTGTGAACCCGAGAGTGACCGATAGATCACTCTCAGGTTCACAATCTCCTCAGCCCGGATAAAGTCGGCCCATGAGCTCCGACTGGCCACACGTGCAGCTGCATGTGGTGACCGGCAAGGGCGGCACGGGCAAGTCCACGGTGGCTGCAGCCCTGGCGCTCGGGCTGGCCTCCCATGGCAAGAACGTCCTGCTCTGCGAGGTCGAGGGCCGCCAGGGGGTGGCGCGGATGTTCGATGTCGACCCGCTGCCCTATGCGGAGACCCGGATCGCGACCGGACTGCGGTTGCGGTCGCGATCGGGCGCCGACGCCGAGCCGGGCAACGTCTACGCATTGCACATCGCGCCCGAGGAGGCGCTCCTCGAGTACCTCAAGATGTACTACAAGCTCGGCCCGGCCGGCCGCGCCCTCGACCGCTTCGGCGTCGTCGAGTTCGCCACCACGATCGCGCCCGGAGTGCGGGACGTCCTGCTCACCGGCAAGCTCTTCGAGGCCGTCCAGCGCAACAGCCGCAACAAGGGCGCGCGGACCTACGACGCCATCGTGCTCGACGCTCCCCCGACCGGCCGGATCACCAGCTTCCTCAACGTGTCCGAGTCGGTCGCGGGCCTGGCCAAGGTCGGCCCGATCAAGAACCAGGCCGACACGATGATGACCCTGTTCCGCTCCCGGCGCACTGCGGTCCACCTGGTGACGCTGCTCGAGGAGATGCCGGTCCAGGAGACCGCCGACGGCATCAGCGAGCTGCGCGCCGCCGGGCTCCCGGTCGGCGGCGTCATCGTCAACCAGGTGCGCCCCCGCGACCTCCCCGACGAATCTCTCGCGCCCGCCCTCGCCGGCTCCCTCGACGGCGAGGCCATCGCCGAAGACCTCGAGCGCGCCGGCATCGAACCCGACCCCGCCCTGCTCTCCGCCCTCACCGACGAGGCGAAGGAGTACGCCGAGCGCCGAGCTCTCGAGGACGCCCAGCGTGACCTCGTCGCCGGGCTGGGCGTCCCCACCTACGAGCTCAACCGGATGGCCGGCGGGATCGACATCGGCGGGCTCTACGAGCTCGCTGCCGAGTTGAAGGATCAGGGGCTGGCATGACGTCACATCCACGCGTCGGCCCCCTGGCCGCGCACGGCGACCACACCCGGGCTCTCGAGGTCGACCGGCTCCTCGACGACCTCGACACCCACATCATCGTCTGCTGCGGCAGCGGTGGCGTGGGCAAGACGACCACCTCGGCCGCCCTCGCGCTTCGAGCGGCCGAACGCGGGCGCAAGGTGGTGGTGCTGACGATCGACCCTGCCCGAAGGCTCGCCCAGTCGATGGGCATCGCCCAGCTAGACAACACGCCTCGGACCGTCCCCGGGGTCGGCCCGGGGCGGCTCGACGCGATGATGCTCGACATGAAGCGCACCTTCGACGAGGTGGTCGAGTCCCAGGCCAGCCCGGAGAAGGCGCAGCAGATCCTCAACAACCAGTTCTACATCGCCCTGAGCTCGAGCTTCGCCGGCACGCAGGAATACATGGCGATGGAGAAGCTCGGCCAGCTCTACCGCGACTCCTTCGCCCACAACGGCGGCAACGGCGACTACGACCTGATCGTCGTCGACACACCCCCGAGCCGGAGCGCGCTCGACTTCCTCGACGCTCCCGAGCGTCTCTCGAGCTTCCTCGACGGCCGCTTCCTACGCCTGATGCTGGCCCCCACGAAGGGCCCGGTCCGGCTCATGTCGGCCGGGATCAACCTCGTCACCAACGCGCTCAAGAAGGTCCTCGGCGGGCAGATGCTCACCGACCTGCAGACCTTCGTGACCGCACTCGACACCGTCTTCGGTGGCTTCCGGCAGCGGGCCCAGGAGACCTACGCACTGCTTCAGGCCGACGAGACCGCCTTCCTCGTCATCGCGGCGCCCGAGCCCGACGCGCTCCGGGAGGCCGCCTACTTCGTCGAGCGTCTCTCGGGTGACCGGATGCCCCTTCAGGGGCTCGTCGTCAATCGCGCGACCCTGCCCGACGACGCCTCGCTCACCGCCGCCGCGGCCGGGGCGGCAGCGGAGCGGCTCCCGGACGCGCCCCTCACCGCCGGGCTGCTCAGGCTCCACGCCGACCGCGCCCGCCTGGTCGAACGCCAGGATCAGCTGCGCGAGCGCTTCGCCGTTGCCCATCCACAGGTCCCGACCGCCGTCGTGCCGGCGTTGCCCGGCGACGTACACGATCTCGACGGGCTCCGCGAGATCGCCCGACTGCTGGCGCAGGAATGAGTCGAGCCAGGACGTACGCAGGTACGTCCTGGCTCAACCAAGATCTTCAGCGATCCACTCGAGTAGGGGACGAGTGCTCACTCCACGATGGCACGGGTGCGCGCGGCCTCGAGCACCGCACGCCACGAAGCATTGGGGCTGCGACGGAGCAGAGCACGACGCTCACGCTCGGTCATGCCGCCCCAGACACCCCACTCGATCTGGTTGTCGAGCGCCTCGGCCAGGCACTCGGTGCGGACGACGCAGCCGGAGCAGACCATCTTGGCCTTGTTCTGCTCGGCTCCCCGGACGAAGAGCTCGTCGGGCTCGTTCTCACGACATGCAGCCTGCAGCGACCATTCATCAATCCACATTGTGTGCCATCCCTTCGTCGGAGCGCTTCGCCCTCCCCAAATGACGGCGTGAGCGCCCGTGCGGACTAAAGGTTAAAGACCGCAACCTCTCTAGTGACACACCCTTCTGGCCCAAAGTATGTAGCCCGAAATGACTAGGAGGGTCCCAGGGACCCCCTTTGACCCACCTGTGCGGCGCCAACTGCGAATCATGTGCTATTAGCCGCGATCACCTAACATGACCAGCATGTCCTCGCCGTCGCTGCGCCCGCAGACCGTGCTCAAGCACCTCGCCGTCATGTGCGGTGTGGCAGCCGTCCTCGGAGTCGTCGCCGCAGGTCTGGCCATCCCCTTCGCCGGCGTGGCCGGGATCGCGGCCAAAGAGACCGCCGAGAAGATGGACTCGCTGCCGCAGGCCTTCGAGATCGACGAGATGTCTCAGACGACCAAGATCGTCGACCGCAAGGGCAAGCTGATCACGACGCTCTACGACCAGAACCGCGTCTACCGCCCGCTCGACCAGATCTCGTCCAACATGACGAAGGCTCTCCTGGCGATCGAGGACTACCGCTTCTACCAGCACGGTGCGATGGACCTCAAGGGCACTCTGCGCGCGCTGATCACCAACCAGGCCAGCGACTCGGTGCAGGGTGGCTCCTCGATCACCCAGCAGCTGGTGAAGACGACGCTGGTCTACTCCGCGAAGACGGAGGAGGAGCGCAAGGCCGCGATCGAGAAGTCGACGGCCCGCAAGATCCGCGAGCTGCGCTACGCGATCGCGCTGGAGGAGAAGCACTCCAAGGACTGGATCCTCGAGCGCTACCTCAACGCGGCCTACTTCGGCGACGGCGCCTACGGCGTCCAGGCCGCCGCCAAGCACTACTTCAACGTCAACGCCTCCGAGCTCAACTGGCAGCAGTCGGCGATGCTCGCCGGGATGGTGAAGAACCCCACCGGTTACGACCCGACCAACTATCCCGACGCCACCATCGCCCGCCGCAACGTCGTCCTCGACCGGATGGCCGGGCTCAACGTCATCTCCCGCTCCGAGGCGGAGAAGCTCAAGGACGCTGACCTCGGCCTCAACGTCCAGAAGCAGCGCAACGGCTGCCTCGGCTCGTCCGCGGAGTTCTTCTGCGACTACGTGATCAACTGGCTCGTCAAGGACCCCGCATTCGGCGAGACCGAGGCCGATCGGCTGGCGCTGCTCAAGTCGGGGGGCCTGACGATCAAGACGACCCTCGACCAGCGTTTCCAGGATGCCGCCCAGGCGTCGGTCGAGGACCACGTGTACGCGACCGACGACGCGATCGGCGCCCTGGCGATGGTCGAGCCCGGCACCGGACGGGTGCGCGGCCTCGCCCAGTCGCGGCCCATGGGTGACAAGCGGAAGAAGGGCGAGTCCTACCTGAACTACATGGTGCCGACGCAGTACGGCGACTCCGCCGGGTTCCAGGCCGGATCGACGTTCAAGCCGTTCGTGCTCACCGCGGCGATCGAGCAGGGCTTTCCGCTCAAGCAGAAGATCAACTCGCCGGAGAACATCGTCCTCCAGGAGTCGTCGTTCGCCGGCTGCCCCGGAGACGGTAACCGTGTCGGCACGTGGCCGGTCGGAAACTCGACGACGAGTGGGGCCAAGGACGCGTACACCGGCACTCGCGAGTCGGTGAACACTTTCTACGCTCAACTGGAGCAGATCACCGGCCTCTGTGCCCCCTACAAGATGGCCCAGAAGATGGGCATCCAGCTGACCGACCCCAAGGACGAGCGAGTGCCGTCCTTCACCCTCGGCGTCACCAGTGTGAGCCCGCTGGAGATGGCGGAGGCGTACGCCACGTTCGGTGCCCGCGGCAAGCACTGTGACTCGATCCCGGTGAACGAGATCCTCGACGCGAACGACAAGGTGATCAAGAAGTACGAGCCCAAGTGCCAGCAGGTGATGGCCAAGGGCACCGCCGATGCGGTCAACGACATCCTTCGCGGACTGCTCGAAGGCGGATTCGCTAGCAATGAGGCCCTCTCCGTCCCTGCTGCAGGCAAGACGGGAACCATCAACGGCAACCGGGCTGTCTGGTTCATGGGATACACCCCGAAGCTCGCCACGGCCGCCATGATCGCCGGAGCGAACTACGACGGCACCTGGAAGTCCCTCAACGGGCAGGTCGTCGGTGGCTCCTACATCGGCTCGGCCTCTGGTTCCGGGCAGGCTGCCCCGATGTGGGGCGATGCGATGCAGGTGATCGATCAGTACCTCAAGGCACAGGACTTCCACGAGGTCGACCCGCAGGTGATCGCGGGCAACACGGTAGACGTCCCCTGGGTCGGCGGCATGACCGTCGAGAAGGCCACGAAGGTGCTGCGAGGCGCCGGCTTCCAGGTCCAGGTCGGCCCCGAGGCTTACTCCGAGTACGACCGCGGCCTGGTCGCCTTCACCACCCCGTCCGGCGACGCCGCCGAGGGTTCCCCGATCACGATCTACACCTCGCTCGGGCCGGAGCCGAAGCCCGAGAAGAAGCCCGGCAAGAAGCCGGACCAGAAGAAGCCCGAGGACGACGGCGGAGACGACGACAAGCCCGGCAATGGGAAGCCCGCGGCGGCCCAGGAAGGGTCTGACTTTGGCTGGGAGTGGCCGAACGACTGACACCGCGCCCGTCCAACGACTGTGGCCCCTACCGATCCGGTAGGGGCCACAGTCGTTCTCCGGTGCCGCTCAGCCGAGCTGCTTGCGCACCTCTGCGGCGACGGCGCCACCGTCGGCGCGGCCCTTGGTCTGCGGGGTCAGGATGCCCATCACCTTGCCCATGGCGCGCATCCCCTCCTCGGCAGCACCGGTCTGGGCGATGGCCTTGCTGACCAGGTCGGAGATCTCCTCGGCACTCAGCTGAGCGGGAAGGTACTCGGTGATCACCGCGGCCTCCGCGGTCTCCTTCTCGGCCTGCTCGGTGCGGCCACCCTCGGCGAAGGCAGTGGCCGCCTCGCGACGCTTCTTGGCCTCGCGGGTGAGGATCGTGATGATCTCGTCGTCGGTGAGCTCCTTGGCCTCCTTGCCGGCGACCTCGGCCTCGGTGATCGAGGCCATGACCATGCGCAGCGTCCCGGCACGGTCCTTGTCGCGGGCCTTCATCGCAGCGGTCAGATCGGTGCGGAGTCGGTCCTTCAAAGAGCTCATGGAACCGATTGTGGCAGGGTTGAGCCATGCGGCTCGCCTCAGTGATCGGCCCAGTAGTCGGCACAGCACTCGGCACCGGGCTCGCCACCGGCGCGGCCATGACGGCGTACGCCCTGTGGGAGGCCCGTCAGTACACGCTGCGCCGCGTGAGACTGCCCGTGCTTCCGGAGGGCGCGGACCCGCTCCGCGTGCTGCACCTCTCCGACATGCACGTGGTCCCGTCGCAGCACAAGAAGCTCGACTGGATCGCCTCGCTGGCCACGCTGAAGCCGGACCTGGTCGTCGACACGGGTGACAACCTCGCCGACCGGCGGGCGGTGCCGGCGGTCGTCAATGCCCTCGGCACGCTGCTCGACGTGCCCGGCGTCTTCGTGCACGGCTCCAACGACTACTACGAGCCGCGGATGCGCAACCCGATCGGCTACCTGCTGCCGGACAGCGGCAAACGGCGTACGAACGTGCCCGAGCTCCCCTGGCGCGATCTGACCGCGTCCTTCACCAAGTCCGGCTGGCTGGATCTCACCAACTCGCGCTCGTCGTTGACCGTCAAGGGCATCGAGTTCGCCTTCGCCGGGGTCGATGACCCCCACCTCCGCCTCGACGACCTGTCCGCGGTCGCGGGCCCCGCCGACCCATCCGCGGACGTACGCCTCGGGGTCGCGCACGCGCCGTACCTGCGGGTCCTGGACCAGTTCACCGCGGATGGCTACGACGCGATCCTGGCGGGCCACACCCACGGCGGCCAGATCTGTCTGCCCGGCGGGCGGGCGCTCGCGACCAACTGCGATCTCGACCCCGCTCGGGTCCGCGGGCTGCACACGCACACCCACGGTGGGCGGCAGGCTTGGCTGCACGTGTCGGCCGGCCTCGGCACCTCGCCGTACACCCGGATCCGGATCGCCTGCCGCCCCGAGGCCACCCTTCTGACGCTCACTCCGCGCGGGTCATCCCGACAGTAGGGCTCGATTACGGATCCGGGAAGCCTCTGGGCTATGCTCAACTCTCGTTGGACCGTTGATCGGTGCAGCATTCGGGTTGTAGCGCAGCTTGGTAGCGCACCTCGTTCGGGACGAGGGGGCCGCAGGTTCAAATCCTGTCAACCCGACAGTGTGATGTCTCAGGACATCGGCATAACCCGAACCCACTGTTGTGGGTTCGGGTTTATTGCTTTTGGGGGCGGGGTGGTCGTCCGGTGCCGTG
>NZ_JBEXSD010000087.1:0-18104 GCF_040613495.1 Nocardioides sp. NPDC006273
GGTCTGCGGGGCGCTGCGCTAGACGATGACACCTTGTGAATCGTTCACGAGGGATAGCGCCCGGGCCATGCCGGAGGCCACTGGTCGTCGGCTATGACAGAGGGTCCGAGTTCGTGAACCCCTTCACAAGGTCGACCCGGTAGGCCCGGCAGACGGGGTAGGCCGGAGCAGGCCGCAGCGCGGTCAGACGCGGCGGGTGAACCGGATCCGTCCGTCCGGGAGGCGTTCATGGTCGTGGTTGGGCTCGTGGATTCGGCGATGATCGCTGGGGCACAACAAGACCATGTTTGCGAGATTTGTGAGACCGCCTGCCGACCAGGGTTTGAGATGGTGTGCTTCGGTCCAGGCGGCTGGCGCGTCGCAGTCTTCTGCTTGGCAACACTTGTCCCGTAACCGCAGTGCACGGTGTTGGACGGGGTGGGCGAGCCTTGTGGTGCGGCCGAAGTCGAGGATCTCGGAGCCTGTGCCGAGTACGACCGGGATCAGGTCGGCGTTGCAGGCCATCCGGCGGGCCTCAGCAGCGGTGATCTGCTCTCCGTCGAACCCCAACGCCGCGGTACCGAGGTCGTTGCGGAGGTCCTCGACGTTCATGGTGATGAACACCGTGGTGGCGTGGCCACCGTGCCGGGGCAGCTGGTCGATGTCGTAGGTCTCAACGATCCGGGCGAAGGCCTGGCCCAGCAGCCGGTCATAGGGGGCTTTACGGCCCCGGTCCTCCGCGGAGAGCTTCCTCGGCTGCGCCAACGAGTCCAGGATGGTGCGCAGCCTCATGCCGACCGCGTTCGAGACCCGGGCGTGGATGTCTACGGTCCCGTCGCCGTTTGCGCGGGCGGTGAAGTAGGTGCGCCGTTGGGCGCGTTCTTCCTCGCGCTGCAGCGCTTTGGCTTCGGCGGCCTCGAACCGGTCGGGGTCGACCTCGAACAGGATCCGCTTCCCGATGATCTCGAGCTTGGTCGCGGTCATCTGGGTGGCGTACTCGACCAGCAGCTTCTCCGCCAGGACCAGGTTCTCGGTGCTGGCTTCGGGGTCGGCCTCGACCGCCTCGAGGGCTTTGACGATCACCCTCGCCTTGTCTGGGGACACCACACCCTCAGCGAGGCCGGCGGCGACGAGCTCGTACTTCGCGAGCCCGGCGGCCAGTTTCACCTCGGCGCGTCCGATCTTCTTGTCGACCAGCAGCTCGGCCAGCATCCATCCCGAGACGTCTTTGGCGCCGGTCTCCTCGGCGATGTCACCGGCGACAGCGAGGACCCGCAGTCTCAGCGCGGCTTGTTTGGCCTGGAGGATCTCCAGCCGCTTCAACCGGTCCTTCTTCTCACCGGTGCGCCAGTAGACGGGGTCGCGGGCGAGCAGGGTGTCGAGGGAGGACTCGAGGGCGGCGAGCTCTGCGTCGATCGGGTCCTGAGGGTTGGTGCCCCAGTGGTTGATCTCGGGTTCGAGACTCATCGCTGCCCCTCCTCTCCCGTGTGTGTTCAGAGGCGTGTCGTGATGGGTCTGATTCTACCCTTTCACCAGCATCTGTGCCACCTCTTTTTGCAGGTCAACTGCTGTTTTCGCGGCGGGCGAACGACCTCGTACCTGTGGATGGTAAGTGGCCCGAAGGGCCACCCTCTCACCCCACGCGCATCACCGTTCCGAAGCAAGATTCCGCTGCGCCACACCCGGGCCGCCGCCCCGATAGCCAGCCATCTTTTTTCTCGACATGGCCCGGTGTCCAGGACCGCGTAGCGGCCGGCGAAGCCGGCGGCCGAAGGCCGTCCTTGAGGCCGGGCCATGTCGAGAACACCCTCGAAGAAGGGTCGGCGGCCCACACTCGCCCTTCCGCGAAAGGTCTCCGGCAGGGAGGTCTCGACAAGCTCGACCACCGGATACAGAGGGTCTCGACAAACTCGACCACCGGATACAGAGGGTCTCGACAAGCTCGACCACCGAGGACTGGTCGTTCCCGCAGGGAACCGTGTTGGTCTCGACACGCCTCCGCCCAGCGGCTCCGGCGGCTCGACCAGCGGGGTATGAGGTCTCGACAAGCTCGACCACCGAAGCGATCACCCCCGATCGAACGACACCAACGCCACCCCAGCAAGCCCAGCACCAACCACCGCAGTCCCGGCAAGAACCCAGAAGAGCCCGTCGTGCCCACCCATCACAACAGCGACGCCAGCCCCCACAGCCGGAGCGAGCGCACCCGCGATCCCGGCAGGCGCGGAGTAGACCCCGTTGAGCGCGGCGTACCTCTCCGGACCCCACACGTCGCTGACGACGGTCGCGGAGATGAGCGTGTAGAGACCGCGAGCGGTCCCGGTGAGCACCGCGACGACGATCATCACCCAGCCGACCGCGGGCAGCAGCGGAAGCAGCGCCACCGAGGCCGCGAACCACAGCACTCCCCCGAGCATCCGCGCCCGCACGCCGAAGCGCCGCGCCAGCAGCGGGTAGAACGCCCGCCCAGCAACCTGGCCGGCGCCACTGAGCCCGAGCGCCCAGGCGGCGGTGGCCGGACTCAGCCCAAGCTCGACGAGGAACGGCACCAGGTGAACGATCGAGGCGAACACGGCCATCGTGACCAGCGTGCCCGCGAGCGTGAGCAGTACGAACCGGCGGCTCCGCAGGACGTCCCGGTCCCGCACCGGTCGACCGTCGCTCGAAGCCGTCGGCTCCCAACCGAGGTCGAGCACCACGACGCTCGGGACGAACGTCAGCACCACGAAGGCGCCGGCCAGGATCGCGTACGTCCACCGCCACTCCACCCAGCCCGCCAACGCGTCGGTGAGCGGCGCGAAGATCGTCGAGGCGAACCCGCCCGCGAGAGTCAGCGTCGTGATCGCGTCCACCCGCCGCGAACCGAACCAGTGCGTCAGCGCCGCGAAGGCCGGCGGATAGAAGGTCCCGGCGGTCGAGAGCCCGACCAGCAGCCAACCCAGCGCGAAGATCCAGTACGAAGGCGCAGCTGCGACCACGAGCAGCGCGACAGCCCCCAGCAGGCTGGCCCCGGCCATCACCCAGCGCGGCCCGTAGCGCTGGATGACTCGTCCGACGGGGATGCCAGCCACCGCTCCGAGGAGCGTGCCGGCCGAGAAGGCGGTGGTGATCGCGGCCGCCGACCAGCCGGTGGCGTCGACGATCCGCGGCTGAAGGACGGTGAAGGCGTAGTAGAGGACGCCGTACGCAGCCGTGACGGTGACGCAGAGCGTGACCAGCACCGCGCGCAGCTGCCGAGCCTCGACCCGCTGTTCCACTCCCAGACCTCCACCCAGCACGTACGTTCGTGATCCTCCCGTACGCGCTGTGTCGGCTCGGGTCAACGTTCCAGGTGGACCTGTCCCGCGACGCCGCTGAGCTTGGCCGGGTTGCGGACGTAGTAGAGCCCGGTGACCATGCCGTCCTCGACGTGCAGGGTGACGACGCCGTCGACCTCTTCGCCGAAGTAAAGCAGCATCCCCGGCGCTCTGTTGACACTGGTCAGCTCGAACCTGGGGATGCCGTACTTCGTCGCCAGCCCCGTGAAGAACCGCAGCACCTTGTCGGCGCCGTGAATCGGGTTGAGGGCCGCCTGCACCACACCGCCGCCGTCGGAGAAGAGCACGACATCGGGTGCCAGCACATCGAGCAGCGACTGCAGGTCGCCGCCGGTCGCGGCGTCGCGGAACCGCTCCAGGGCACGCCGTGCCTCGGTGGCCGAGACCGCCTCGCGCGGCCTCCGCTCGGCGACGTGGTCGCGTGCCCGATGAGCGATCTGCCGCACCGCGGCCGGCGACTTGTCGACCGCGGCGGCGATCTCGTCGTAGCCCAGCGCGAAGACCTCGCGCAGGACGAAGACCGCCCGCTCCGTCGGCGAGAGCGTCTCCAGGACCAGCAGCACCGCCGTCGAGAGCGAGTCGGCGAGCTCGGCGTCCTCGGCGACGTCCGGAGCGGTCAGCAGCGGCTCGGGCAGCCACGGACCGACGTACGTCTCCTTGCGGCGCGACAGCGTCCGGATGCGGTTGAGGGCGAGCCGGGTCGTGATCCGTACCAGGTAGGCGCGGTGGTCGCGCACCTCCTCGAGCGGCACATCGGCCCAACGCAACCACGTCTCCTGGAGCACGTCCTCGGCGTCGGCGGCCGAACCGAGCATCTCGTAGGCCACCGTGAAGAGCAGGTTGCGGTGGGCGACGAAGCTCTCGGTCGCGGCATCCGCGCTCGCACCACGGGACTCACTCATGCCGCCGGCTCCGTAGGGCAGAGCAAAGAACACGGACCCAGCGACCTGAGGCCGATCGTCGCTCGCTTGCGCTCACTCATGCCTCGGACCCTACCGGCGCGGGCGCCAACGGGATCTCGCAGACGTCGGAGTAGCCCTGGCTCTGCAGCCCGGCGGCGGAGTTGAACCGCGAGCGCATGTTCTCCAGCGCGATCATCTGGGTCAGCTCCACCATCGCCTCGGTGCCCAGCTCGGCCAGCAGGGCCGCGACCATCTCGTCGGTGACGGCCATCGGCGTGGTCGTCATCGCCTCGGCGTACTCGATGACCCTCCGCTCGGTCTCGTCGAAGACGTCGGAGGTCCGCCACACCTGCACCTGGCTGATCTTCTCGAGGTCGAGGTTCTCGTTGCGGGCGAGGTAGTAGCCGAAGTCCAGGCACCAGCTGCACCCGATCGTGCTCGCCGCGGCCATCTCGGCCAACGACCTGTACGTCGGGTCGAGCGCCTTCCACTTCCCCGCCTTGGTCTCGAACCCCATCACCGCGCGCAGCACCGGCTTGTGGTGGAACAGGACGTAGCCGACGTCGGGGACCTCGCCATACATCCTCTTGCTCATGCGCCGCACCACGGCGCCGTAGAGACCGGTCAGATCTGCCTTGGGGATCCTGAACGTGCTGGGCATCGTCGCACTCCTCTGTCTGGGTCGAGCATCTCGTCACCATCCAGACACCGACAACCGTCAGGTTGTGACAACGCGGCTCGCTAGGGTGGCATTCGTGAGCGAGCGCCAGCGAGTGACCCGACAAGAACTCACGCGACCACGTCCGTACTCTGGCGCTTGCGCTGCGGCGGTGGTCGCGTGAGCGAGCCAGAGACGACGACCATGGCGGAGGGCGTTGCCCGGATCGAGTGGGCCGCGGGCGAATCCGTCGATGTCGTACGCCGCGAGGTGGCCACCGCGCTGCTCACCCATCATCGGGTGGAGGCGCTGATTGACCCGGGCGACCCTGCTGAACAACGCACCGCGACCTGGTCGGGTCTCCATCGTGAGGGTCTGCTCCGCGGCGTGTCGGGCGGCGAGGACCGGATGATCTACGCCCGGGTGGCGAGCGATGCGCCGGTGGAGGCTCCCGAGGGCTTCCGGGCGCTGCTCAACTCGTTCCTTCCGCGCAAGCGCGCGATCGGGCAGATGCTGGTGCGCGACCCCGAGGACCGGGTCCTGATGTGCCAGCTGACCTACAAGAAGGACTGGGACCTGCCCGGCGGCATCGTGGAGGTCGGCGAGTCGCCGAAGCTGGCGACCACCCGCGAGATCGAGGAGGAGCTCGCCCTCCTGATCCCCGCCGGCGACCTGCTGCTCACCGACTGGCTCCCGCCCTGGGGCGGCTGGGACGACGCCATCTGCCTCGTCTTCGACGGCGGCATCCGACCCTCCTCGATCGTCGAGCAGGCCACCCTCCAGCCGCGCGAGATCCGCTCAGTGGCGTTCTGCACCCTCGACGAGGTCCGCGACCGGGCCGCCGACTTCACCGCGCGCCGGGTCGAGGCCGCTCTCGCCGCGCTGCGGGACGGCCGCGGCTACACCGAGTCGGGGCGCGCGTAGCACCCCCTGCGCGACAAGCGCCCCGAGGACCAGAAGCGCGCCACCGGCGAGCTCACCGGCGCTCGGCACCTCCCCGAGCAGCAGCCACGCCGAGCCGATCGCGACCGGCGGCACCAGCAGAATCCACGGGACCACCGACGACGCCGGATGCTTCGCCAGCAGCGAGTTGAAGATCCCATAGCCGACGAACGAGGCGAGCACCACGGTGTAGGCCGTCGAGACGAGCGCCTCCCAGCCGAACGCCGCAACCCCCTCGCGTACGCCTTCGGGCCCGTCGATCACCAGCGAGAGCGCCAGCAGCGGGAGCGGCACGACCAGCGCGGACCAGACCGTCAGCGAGAGCCCCCCAGGCACCTTGGCCGCCCGGGAGATCACGTTGCCGATCGCCCAGGACAGCGCGGCGAGCAGGCACAGCAGGAGCGCCACGCCCGGCACGTGGCCACCCCGACCCAACGCCACGACGACCAGCCCGAGAGCGCCCGCGACCACCCCGACCGTCTGCAGCACGGTCGGCCGCTCGCGCAGCACGCCCGCCGCGATGACGATGGTGAGCACGACCTGCGCCTGGAGCACGAGCCCGGCGAGGCCGGGAGGCATCCCGGCGGCCATGCTGGTGTAGAGCAGGCCGAACTGGCCCAGGCTCATGAAGATCCCCACCGCGGCGATCACCCGCCACGGCGCCTTCGGACGCGGCAGCAGGAAGACCGCCGGGAACGCGACCAGGACGAAGCGCACGGCGAGCAGCAACAACGGCGGCACCGACTGTCCGTCGCGCTCCTCGAGACCCCAGTCGATGACGACGAAGTTGAAACCCCACAGCACGGCGACGAGGACGGCGAGCAGCGAGTCACGGCGATTCACATCAACCAGGATGAAGGCAAAGATCATGAAGCACCAGCGAATGATTATTCATCTGACGCCGTAGCATTGCTTCATGATCGATCTCGCCGCCGTGGTCGCGCTCCGCGCTGTCGACACCCATGGCTCGGTGGTCGCGGCCGCCGACGCCCTCGGCTACACCCCCAGCGCCGTGTCCCAGCAGGTCAAGCGGCTGGAGCGGCAGGTGCGCGTGCCGCTCCTGGAGCGGATCGGGCGCGGCGTGACGCTCACCCATGCCGGGCGGCATCTGGTCGAGGAGGGGTCGCGGCTGCTCGCCGACATGGAGTCGCTGGAGTCAGGGCTGCACGAGCAGGCCACGACCGTGGCCGGCCGACTGCGACTGACCGCCTTCTCGACCGCGATGCGCGGGCTGATCGCGCCGGTCGCCGGCGAGCTCCGCACCGCGCATCCCGAGCTCGCCCTCACCCTCTCCGAGCGGGAGCCCTGGGACACCGTCGAGCTGGTCGCCACCGGCCACAGCGAGATCGGCGTGGTGCACTCCTGGGGCGACGTACCTCTCTCCATCCCCGACCATCTGGTCACCACCGAGCTCCACCGCGACATCGCCGACGTGATCGCCCATCGCGACCATCCGCTGGCCCAGCACGCCAAGGTGTCCCCGCACGACCTCGTCGCCGAGAACTGGATCGCGACGCCCGAGGGCACGATCTGCCGGCAGTGGCTGAACCGGATGTACGCCGGGACCGGTCACCTGCCCCGGATCGCGCACGTCTCGATGGAGTTCGACAGCCATCTGGCGTTGGTGCGAGCTGGCCTCGGGATCGCCCTCGTCCCCCGCCTGGGGCGGGCGGCGCTGGGCGAGGACCTGGTCGCCGTACGTGTCGTCGACCCGGTCCCCACCCGCGAGGTCCTCGCGTTGCACCGGCGCACGATGGCCGCCTCGCCGGCAGTCACCGCGGTGGTCGCGACCCTGGCGGCTCAGTCGGCCGAGCGGGCCCAGCCGGCTCAGAACAGCGCGGAAGCCAGCGACTGACGGCCCTTGAGCACCCGCTCGTCGTCGTTGCCGACGGCGGCGAACAGGCCCAGCAGATGCTCGCGCGCCTGGTTGCGCTCGTCCCCTGCCGTACGCCGCACCAGCTCGATCAGCCGGATGAAGGCGTCTTCGACGTGGCCCCCGAGCAGATCCAGGTCGGCGACGAGAGTCTGCGCCTCGACGTCGTCGGGCGCGGCCGCGGCGGCCGCGCGGGCCGCGTTGAGGTCGACGCCCTGCGTACGCTGGAGGACCTTGGCCATCGCCAGTCCGGCGACAGCTTCGGAGTCAGCGGGGTTGGAGGCGATCAGCTTCTCGTACTCGGCCACCGCCGCGTCGATGTCTCCGCGCTCGAGCGCGTCCTGCGCCGGGGCGTAGCGCGGGTCCATCGACGGCTCGGCACCCTCTTCAGTCGCCGCGGCGCCGCCGAGGGCGTTGGGCTTGTGCCGCCCGCCGATCCCCTGGGTGGTGAGCTGCTGTCCGAGCTGCTGGAAGACCGTGCGTAGCTCCTCGAGCCCGAGCGCCCCCGGGATCGGCTGGGTGACCGGCCGGCCGTCGAGCAGGATGTAGAGCAACGGCACCTGGGGCACCTGCAGCGCCTGCGCGATCTGCGGGTTCTTGTCGATGTCGACCTTGCCGAGGAGGAACCGGCCGTCGTACTCCTCCACGACCGTCGAGACGTCGCCCGCGTAGGTGACGCTTTCGGGGGCACGGGAGGCCGAGTAGAAGACCAGCACGACCGGAGCGGTCATCGATGCCTCGATCACCGACTGGAAGATCTGCTCGTCGACCTCGACGGTATAGGAGCCGACACTGCCCCCCTGGGCCGGAGCCGCATCGGCCGGACCGCCGAACGAGGCGGCCTGTGCGGGAGTGGTGCTGGCGAGTCCGGAGAGGTCGACGGCTCCGGGGCGGGAGAACGGCTGCTGCGTCATGGAACCAATCCTATGAGCAGGCACCAGCGCGGCGGCCAACCGACGTTGGTTTGTCAGACACTGCCGCGCAGACCGGCGCGCTGGACGACGCGCTGGATGGTCAGGTCCCGCTCGTTCGGCCGACCGACGAAGTAGATGTTGTTGAGCCCCTGCTCCTGGGCGGCCGACTCGAAGACGAAGTGGCCGTAGTTGAAGATCTGGCCGGTGAACGACTGCTTCACGGTGATGTCGAGAACTCGCGCCAGCGGCATCGTCGCCAGCTCGCTCGAGAGCACACCGTGAACGCGGAAGATCCGCATGTTGGTGACCACGAACCGGTCCCGACTGACCACCAGCGACCGCCAGAACGCGTGCCCGACCAGCCCGAAGGCGAGCAGCACGATGATCCAGGCGACGTTCATGTTGATCGTCGCCGCCACGATCATCAGCGCCAGCCCGAGGATCACCTCCAGCACGGACTTGATGTAGGCGACCCAGTGATGGGTCACCTCGTCGACGACGACCTCACCTTCGTCACGCAGAAGGTGCTTGGAGATATCGACACCGAAGAGGTTCACGGTCCCAACGATAGTGACCCCAGGGCGCGAGAGTCGACAGAACGAGCCGTACGCCGGGACATCCTCCTCCGAGAAGTCGGTTTCTGAGCGCGAGAGGTCGGTTCTCGGCCCCGACACGTCAAGGACTGACTACTCGGCTTCAGCGACCGACTTCTCGGCGAGGAGGGTGTCGGCTGCGGCGTACGGATCCCGCTCGCCTTTGACCACCTGGGCCGCAAGGGCGTCCAGGTCGTCCATCTCGCCTACGGTCGTCCATCTCGCCCGCAGGGTCTCGACGGCGATGGCCTCGACCTCGGCACGGGCCCGACGGGTACGCCGCACCTCCAGCGTCCCGCTGGACCGCAGCCAGTCGCGGTGCTCGTCGAGCGCGGCGACGACCTCGGCCATGCCCTTTCCGGACTGAGCGACCGCGGCGAGGACCGGCGGGGTCCAGGACTCCGCAGGGCGGTCGGCCAGGCGCAGCATCCCGCGCAGGTCGCGCTGGACCTTGGTCGCGCCGTCCCGATCGGCCTTGTTGACGACGTAGAGGTCACCGATCTCCAGGATCCCGGCCTTCGCGGCCTGGATGCCGTCACCCATCCCGGGCGCGAGCAGCACCACGGTGGTGTCGGCGAGCCCGGCGATCTCGACCTCCGACTGGCCCACACCGACGGTCTCGACCAGCACCACGTCGAACCCGGCGGCATCCAGCACCCGGATCGCCTGCGGCGCCGACCAGGCGAGACCGCCGAGGTGGCCGCGGGAGGCCATCGAGCGGATGAAGACGCCCGGATCGGTGGCATGGTCGGTCATCCGGATCCGGTCCCCCAGCAGCGCGCCACCGGAGAACGGCGAGGACGGATCGACGGCCAGCACGGCCACGGTGCGACCCGCGGAGCGCAGCTCACGGACCAGCGCGGAGGTGGTGGTCGACTTCCCCACACCGGGCGCGCCGGTCAGCCCCACGATGTGGGCGTGCCCGCCGTGCGGCGCGAGCTCGGCCATCACCTGGCGGAGCCGCTCTCCTCCACCGACGGGGGCGTTCTCGACGTACGACACCAGCCGCGCGACCGCCCGGGGCTCACCGCCCCGGGCGCGCGCGACCAGGTCGCTCACATCAGCGATGGCTCAGACCTTGGGCACACGCACGATCAGGGCGTCACCCTGACCGCCACCGCCGCACAGCGCGGCCGCGCCGGTGCCGCCGCCGCGACGCTTGAGCTCGTGCGCCAGGTGGAGCACGACGCGCGTGCCGGACATGCCGACGGGGTGGCCGAGCGCGATCGCGCCACCGTTGACGTTGACCTTCTCGGGGTCGAGGCCGAGCTTCTTGGTGGACTCGATGCCGACGGCCGCGAACGCCTCGTTGAACTCGACCAGGTCGAGGTCGGCGGCGGTGATGCCCTCCTTCTCCAGCGCCTTGGCGGTGGCGTTGGCCGGCTGCAGCTGCAGGCTCGAGTCGGGGCCGGCGACCATGCCGTGGGCACCGATCTCGCACAGCCACTCCAGACCGAGCTCCTCAGCCTTGGCCTTCGACATCACCACGACAGCGGCGGCGCCGTCGGAGATCTGCGAGGCGGACCCCGCGGTGATGGTGCCCTCCTTGGAGAACGCCGGGCGGAGCTTGCCGAGCGACTCGGCGGTGGTGTCGCCGCGTACGCCCTCGTCAGCGCTGATCACGATCGGGTCGCCCTTGCGCTGCGGGATGGAGACCGGGACGATCTCGTCGTCGAAGACGCCGTTCTTCTGCGCGGCGGCCGCACGCTGGTGAGAGGTGGCGGCGAAGGCGTCCTGCTCCTCGCGGGTGAGCTTCACACCCTCGGCGTTGATCTGCTCGGTCAGCCCGCCCATCGCCTGCTGGGTGGCCTGGTCGTAGAGCGCGTCGTAGGCCATCGAGTCCACCAGCGCGGTGTCGCCGTACTTGAAGCCCTCGCGGGACTTCGGCAGCAGGTGCGGCGCGTTGGTCATCGACTCCATGCCGCCCGCGACGATGATCTCGGCCTCGCCGGCGCGGATCAGCTGGTCGGCCATGGCGATGGTGTTGAGGCCGGAGAGGCACACCTTGTTGACTGTGACCGACGGGATGTTCATCGGCAGGCCGCCGGCGATGCCGGCCGCGCGAGCCGGGTTCTGACCGGCACCGGCCAGGATGACCTGACCCATGATCAGATAGTCGACCTGCTCCGGCGAGACGCCCGCCTTCTCCAGGGCGCCCTTGATGGCTACGCCACCCAGATCGGCTGCGGACAGGCTCTTGAGCCCGCCGAGGAGGCGGCCGATCGGCGTACGCGCCCCGGCGACGATGACGTTGGACATGGGTCCTCCAAGAAAGTTTGCTGGTGCTGATCCGCCCATGAGGTTACTTATTAGTAACCTTCCTGGGAAGAGTGATGACGGCAGCTTGGTGTGGCTGTCATCACACATTGTGCCCGTTGGACCCGAGCTCAAGGAGAGTAGGCCCATGACATCAGTCGAGATCCCACCGCACCTGTTCACCCAGATCGACCACGTCGGTCTCGCCGTCGCCGACCTCGACGCTGCGATCGAGTTCTACGAGAAGACCTTCGGCATGAAGCTCGCCCACCGCGAGACCAACGAGGAGCAGGGTGTCGAGGAGGCGATGATCGCGATCGGCGACTCCGACAACAAGCTCCAGCTGCTCGCGCCGCTCAACGAGAAGAGCACCATCGCCAAGTTCCTCGACCGCAACGGCCCCGGCATGCAGCAGCTGGCCTACCGGGTCACCGACGTCGAGCAGGTCTCCGCGATCCTGAAGGAGCGCGGCGTACGCCTTCTCTACGACGCACCGCGACGCGGCACCGCCGACTCCCGGATCAACTTCATCCACCCCAAGGACGCCGGCGGCGTCCTGGTCGAGCTCGTCGAGCCGGCCACCCAGCCCGGCCACTGAGCCGCCCACCGGGCCATCACCGGCCCCATCACCGACCCAGAGCCCATCAGGGCACATGAACGTTCCAAGAGTCATGTGTCACATGAGGCTGGTCAAGACGGTTACTCACCAGTAATGTCCAGCGAATAGAGTCAACCGCGACCCCTACGACGACGCAGGAGCCGACCACCATGCAGAACATCCTCGACGCGATTCTCGCCGGCGACACGCCCGGCGAGGAGTTCGCGAACCTCGAGATCCCCAGCCACTACCGTGCCGCAACCGTCCACAAGGACGAGGTCGACATGTTCGAGGGCGTCGAGACCAAGGAGAAGGACCCGCGCAAGTCCCTCCACGTCGAGGACGTCGCCCTCCCCGAGCTCGGTCCGGGCGAGGCCTTCGTCGCGGTGATGGCCTCGGCGATCAACTACAACACCGTGTGGACCTCGATCTTCGAGCCGGTCTCGACCTTCGGGTTCCTGGAGCGATACGGCAAGGAGTCCGAGCTCGGCGCCCGCCACAACCTCGACTACCACGTCGTCGGCTCCGACCTGTCGGGCGTCGTGCTGGCCGTGGGCGCCGGCGTGACCAAGTGGAAGCCGGGCGACCGCGTCGTCGCCCACTGCCTCTCGGTCGAGCTCGAGGCCCCCGACGGCCACAACGACACGATGATGGATCCCTCCCAGCGCATCTGGGGCTTCGAGACCAACTTCGGCGGCCTCGCCGACGTCGCGATGGTCAAGGCCAACCAGCTCATGCCCAAGCCCGAGCACCTCACCTGGGAGGAGGCCGCCTCCCCCGGCCTCGTCAACTGCACCGCCTACCGCCAGCTCGTCTCCGTCAACGGCGGCAACATGAAGCAGGGCGACAACGTCCTGATCTGGGGCGCCTCGGGCGGTCTCGGCGGCTTCGCCACCCAGTACGCCCTCAACGGCGGCGCCAACCCGGTCTGTGTGGTCTCCAACGAGGAGAAGGCCAAGATCGTGCGCAACATGGGCGCCGAGATGGTCATCAACCGCTCCGAGATGGACTTCAAGTTCTGGAACGAGGACGGCACCCAGCAGAACCCGAAGGAGTGGAAGCGCCTCGGCAAGGCGATCCGCGACCTCACCGGCGGCGAGGACATCGACATCGTCTTCGAGCACCCGGGCCGCGAGACCTTCGGCGCGAGCGTGTACGTGACCCGCAAGGGCGGCACCATCACCACCTGCGCGTCGACCTCGGGCTACATGCACGAGTACGACAACCGCTACCTGTGGATGAACCTCAAGCGGATCATCTCCAGCCACTTCGCCAACTACCGCGAGTCGTGGGAGGCCAACCGCCTCATCGCGCAGGGCAAGATCCACCCGACGCTGTCGCGGACCTACACCCTCGAGGAGGTCGGCCAGGCCTCGCTCGACGTGCACCACAACAAGCACCAGGGCAAGGTCGGCGTGCTCTGCCTGGCGCCCGAGGAGGGCCTCGGCGTCCTCGACGAGGAGAAGCGCGCGGCTCACATCGACAAGATCAACCTCTTCCGCGGAATCTGAGACTCGCGGTCTAGGTAAATAGATTACGGTTGAGACTCGTTTCACGGCCGGTCTCCCCTTGCGCGAGGGGCGACCGGCCGTAGTCTTGCCCTTTGGGAGCAGAGGCAGCTCGTAGACGACCTACAGTGTGAGGAATCCGCCACAAATGACGAATGAGGGACTGTCCATCTTCAACGAGGCTTCAGAGCCTCGGAAGAACCCCGAGCAGGACTCGACCGAGACACAGGTCCTTCCCCGGGTTCCCGGCGCGTCCGGGTCGCCCAGCTCCGGCCACAACTCCCCACCACCGGCGCCAGGCTCACTCCCAGCCTTCCCGGTCGTGCGACGTGGCGGATACGACCCCGGGACGGTCAACGCCCGGGTCCAGCAGCTGCTCCAGGCCAACGGCCAGGGCCAGTCGGCCCTGCGCAACGCGCAGCGACGCATCGGCGAGCTGGAGCGCCAGGTCACCGAGCTGAAGGCCGCCGCTGCGCAAGGCACCGAAGCCCCCTCCTACGCCTCTCTTGGTGGTCGCGCGAGCGCGATGCTCCGGCTGGCCGAGGAAGAGGCCGCGGCGGTCAAGGAGGCCGCCGAGAAGGAGGCCGCGGTCATCCGCGAGGCCGCCCAGCGCGAGGCCGCCGCGACCAAGGCGTCCGCCCAGCGTGACATCGAGTCGCTGCGTACGACTCACTACAAGGAGATCGACGACCACCGCGAGAAGGTGACGTCCGAGGTCCAGCAGGCCCGCAAGATGGTGCAGGCCGAGAGCGAAGAGCTGCTCGCCGCCGCCAAGCGCGAGGCCGACCAGATCCGGCTCGCCGTCCAGCAGGAGGTCACCCAGCTGCGTACGTCGACCCAGCGCGAGGTCGAGAAGGCCCGGGCCGGCGCGGACCGCGAGGTCCAGGAGGCCCGGCGGATGCTCGCCGTCGAGCGCGAGCGTCTCGCCCGCGAGGCCGCCGACCACCACGACCAGGCGATGGCCGAGACCACTCGCATCGTCACGGAGGGCGAGACCCGCGCCGCCGACGCCGAGGAGCGGGCCCGGATCGCCGCCCAGCACGTCGCCGACCAGCGCGCCGAGCTGGCCAAGGAGTCCGAGGGGATCATCGCCCGCGCCCGCCGCGACGCCGAGGCGATCCTGTCCAAGGCTCGCGCCGAGGCCGACCACCTCGCCTCCACCGCGACGGTCGAGGCCGAGAAGGGTCACGCGATCATCAAGGCCGAGGTCGATCGCCTGACCAAGCGCCGCGACGCGATCGCCGCTCAGCTCTCCTCGCTCACCGACCTGGTCTCCGGGTTCGGCAAGACCGAGGACCCGGCAGAGCTCGAGGCTCCCAAGCCGATCACCGAGGACGAGGACATCGTCGACGGCGAGCTCGTCGACCAGGTCGAGGAGAGCGTCACTGTGGTCGACTCCGAGGATGACCTCGGTGACGACTACGACGACTACGACGAGCCGTCCGAGAAGACCGCGATCCGCGAGCCCGAGACAGCTAAGTCCGAGAGGTGAACGCCGCCGCTGCCGACCGTCCAGGGGACGGTCCGGAGACGACGTCTGCCGAGACCGGCCCCAGTGACGACGCGACGGGCGACAGCGAGGCCGCGATCATCGTCGACGAACCGGAGCCGGAGCCAGAGACAGAGACAGAGGAGAGCGAACGGGACAGGCGGTTCGGCAAGCCCGGACCGCCGTTCGACCGGAGGTCTCCCTACCTGTTCGGGTTGCTCCTCGGCCTCGGTCTGCTGACTGCCTACGCCGCGTCGAACCTCTTCACCACGATGGGGAGCGTGATCCTCCAGGTGGTGGTCTCGCTCTTCATCGCCGCGGGGATCAACCCGATGGTGGTGTTCCTGCAGAGGCGCGGCTTCCCGCGGCCGTGGGCGGTCCTGACCGTCATCCTCGGAGTGCTGGGCGCGCTCGTGCTCTTCTTCGTGGCACTCGTGCCGGTGATCAGCGACCAGATCGCCAAGATCTCGGCCAACGTGCCCGACTGGATCGAGGAGCTCCAGCGCAACCAGCGCATCCAGCAGTTCAACGACGAATACCAGATCCTCGACAAGGTGCAGGACTACGTCGCCAGCGGCGACTTCGTCAGCAGTGCGTTCGGCGGGGCGCTCGGCGTGGGCCTGGCGGTGATCAACGTGCTCGTCACGGGCTTCATCGTCATCGTCTTGACGCTCTACTTCATCGCCGCCTACGACCAGACGAAGAACGCCCTCTACCGCCTCGCCCCGGCCTCGCGCCGCGACCGGGTCAGCAAGCTGGGCGACCGGGTCTTCGAGGGCATCGGGGGCTACGTCTCCGGCGCCTTCATCGTCGCGCTGTGCGCCGGCCTGTCCACGCTGGTGCTGCTCTTCGCCGTCGGGATGGGCGAGTACGCCGTCGCGCTTGCCTTCGTCGTCATGATCACCGACGTGATCCCGATGATCGGGGCCACCATCGGTGCGATCATCGTCTGCTCGATCACCTTCGCGACGACCGACCTGAAGACGGGCATCATCGCGGTGATCTTCTACATCGCCTACCAGCAGTTCGAGAACTACGTCATCTACCCGCGGGTGATGTCTCGCTCCGTCGACGTCCCCGGGGTCGTCATCGTGATCGCGGCCCTCGTCGGCGCCTCGCTCCTCGGTGTCGTCGGCGCGCTGCTGGCGATCCCGACCGCGGCCGCCATCTTGATGCTGATCCGCGAGGTCTACGTCAGGGCTCAGGACCAGAGGTAGCCACACCCTGGGAAGCGCCGCACGCAGCCGATGCGTGCGGCGCTTCGCCATTTCAGGAGGCAGTCGTCGACTGCTCGCCCTGCTGGACCGCGATGATGCCGGCCAGCACCACCAGCCCACCGATGAGCTGGATCAGCCCGGGAGCCTCACCGAGCAGCAGCCAGGCGAAGACGACGGCCGAGACGACCTCGAGAAGCCCGACGAACGAGGAGAGCCGCGAGCCGAGGTTTCGGGTGGCGGCGATGCCGGTGGCGTACGCGACCGAGCAGGTCAGCACGCCGAGGCCGATCAGCGGCACCCACCACGCGACCTCCAGGCCCGCCATGACGACCGGCGCCGTCTCGATCGCGAACGGGATGGCCCCGACCAGGCAGAGCAGCGCCAGCAGGATCGTTGCGCCCGTCAGGCCGAGCCACGCCAGCGCGAGCGGCGGCAGCGTGGTGCTGGAGTGAGCGTTGAGGACGAAATAGCCGGCGAGGCCGACGGCCGCCCCGGCAGCCCACAGGATCCCGACCGGGTGGACGTTCGCGCCGCTGAGCAGGTCGAGGACGAGCACGAGCCCGGCGATCGCGACCAGAGCGCCCACCATCGTCAGCCGGGAGGGCCGCTCCCCGTGTCGCAGCCACATCCACGCGACCACGAGCACGACCCCCATGTACTCCATCAGCAGCGCCGGCCCTACCTCCATCCACTGCACCGCCGAGAAGAACGCGAACTGCGGCACCACGATCGCCAGCAACGCGTACGCCACCACGAGCCGCCAGCTCGCCGCGACGCTCCGCCACCGCCCGGCGAGCGCGCGCACCGCGAAGGGGGCGAGCACGACGGCACCGATGCCGACGCGGAAGGTCAGCACGCCCCCAGTCGACCAGCCGGTGTCGAAGAGGCCGCGTCCCAGCGGCCCGGAGAGGCTGAACGTGACCGCCGAGACGACGGCCAGGAAGAGTCCGGCAGCCACCAGCGGCGTCTTCGTCGTGCTCTGCGGCACCGCTTCGTCATTGGTCAAAGTCGTCATGACACATGACAATCCCATCGCCACGGTAATGTGTCAACATGGTTTTCACCCATGACACCGAGGTCGGCCTCCAAGCAGCCGCGGCACTGGCGAACACCCTTGCCCTCTCCCCCGGCTCGACCGACGAGCTGACGACGGTGGCGGCGCTCGAGGAGTTCTTCGTGACGTACGACTACACCGGACGCCACGACCGCGACCGCGCCGAGCTCGACGAGGTCCGCGCCCTCCGGGTCCCCCTGCGCGATCTGCTCACCGCCGAACGCGACGAAGCCGTACGGCTGGCCAACGCGATGCTCGCCGAGCACCGCGCCACCCCCCAGCTCGTCCGCCACACGACCTACGACTGGCACATCCACGCCACCGAGCCCGACGCCCCACTGGCCACGAGAATCGCCGTCGAGACCGCGATGGCGATGGTCGATGTCATCCGCGCCGACGAGCTGTCCCGGCTCTCGATCTGCGCCGACGAGGGCTGCGAGGGGATCGTCGTCGATCTGTCTCGTAACCGCTCCAAGCGCTACTGCTCGGCGACGTGCACCAATCGCAATGCTGTTGCTGCTTATCGGGAGCGGCGGGCTGCGGGGGTGAAGTAGCCGCCAGCGGGTCCCGCTGGTCGAGCCGCTGGTTCCCCGCTGGTCGAGCCGCTGGAGCCGCTGGGCGGAGGCGTGTCGAGACCAACACGGTTCTCGTCGGGGAAACCTCGCTTGGCGACTGTTTCTTCGTTTCAGGGTTCGCCGCCGACCCTTCTTCGAGTGTTTCTCGATCATGCACCGCCTCAAGGACGGGCTTCGCCCGCCGGCTTCGCCGGCCGCTTCGCGGTCCTTGACCCGGCACCTGATCGAG
>NZ_JBEXSD010000088.1:0-18092 GCF_040613495.1 Nocardioides sp. NPDC006273
TTTCTCGATCTGGTGCCGGGTCAAGGATGGCCGAAGGCCACCGCGAAGCGGCGGGCGAAGCCCGTCCTTGAGGCGGTGCATGATCGAGAAACACTGGAGGAAAGGGTCGGCGGCGAACCCTGAAGCGAAGAAACGGTCGCTAAGCGAGGTTTCCTCAGGGCAGGTCTCGACAAGCTCGACCACCGGAGCGACTGTGTTGGTCTCGACACGCCTCCGCCCAGCGGCTCCGGCGGCTCGACCAGCGGGGACCAGGCTCGACCAGCGAGAGTCGGCGGCTCGACAAGCTCGACCACCGAACCCTACGACCCAGTAACCATCTCCACAAGCCGCCCCATAGCCCGCAGCTCAGCATCATCAACACCCTCATCAGGAACGATGACAAGCGACCAGAGCCGACTCCCGACGGCAACGTTGCCGACAACGAGATCCCCGTCATCGTGCGACTCGATACACACAAAAGCCCGCTCCCCGATCTCGACAGGCGAAGGAGAAGCGATGCAGTCCTCCCGACTAGCAGAGAGCCCAGCCCCGACGGAGGTGTCGACGAGCGTGGTCACGAAGATGGCGCCCCGGTCACTGGTGTAGGTGCAGACCTCCTCGTCGGCGGAATGCGACCACACCCCGGGAATGGCGCTGGCGACCTGACCGGGCTCGAAGAGACAGGGACCACCACCCGTTCCGGGGGAGGAGGTGGATGGGCTCGGCCCGGGGCTGCTGGTGCTGGGCTCTCCGGAGCCGCAGCCCGCGAGAGCGGTCGCGGAGAGGACGGCTGCGATGCTGAGCAGCTTCCTCGACACGTACGTCTCCTCGGGGTTGCGGAAGTCTCGCCAGTTTCGCAGGTCACCCTCGCAGGCTTGCAACCGAGGAGTCGTCGGAGGCAGCGAGATCGGGAATCATCCTGCGCAGCCGCACGAGCGCGTCGCTGGTCTGCGACTTGACGGTGCCGATGGCGATGCCGAGGGTTGCCGCGGTCTCGCGCTCGGTGAGGTCGTCGTAGAAGCGCAGGACGACGACGGCGCGCTGCCGGGGCGGAAGCTGCAGCAGTGCATCCCGGACGGTGAGGCTCCAGGCGAGGCTCGCCCCGGCTACCTCCCGATCGGGTAGATGCTCGACCAGAGTCTCGCGCCATCGCCGAGTTCGCCATCGGGTGATGGCTTCGCGGGCGAGCACCTTGCGGACGTACGGCTCGGGGTTGTCCTGGATCCTGCCCCACTTCGGCACCACCTTGATGAGCGTGGTCTGGACGAGGTCCTCGGCGTCCTCGGCATGTCCGGTGAGGAGGTACGCGGTACGCAGCAGCGCCGAGCGGCGGGTGATGACGAACTCGTCGAAGAGGTGACCGTCAGGCTCTGGCACGGCGCCTCCAGACGAGGATCGCGAGGGCGGCGACCACGAGCGTCGTGCCGGCCGTGATGGTCGGGACCCAAGGCGACCAGGGTCGCGGCGGGGCCGGCTGACTCTTCACCGGGGAGTCGAGCAGGTTGATCGCGAGGCGGGCGGTGTCGGCGTACGCGCTGAGCACCTCGGCGGACCCGTCGCGGACGTCGACGGCGACAAGGTCGACGCCTGATTCGGCACGGCTGTGTCTCAGGGCAGCGACATGAGTTTCGTCCAGCCACGAGACCACTCCGAGATAGTCGCCCGGGACCGGGTCACCAGCACCGTCCTCGTCGACGTCCTTCACGCTGATCTGGGCTGGCATGGAATCTCCGAAGATCGCCGCGACGCGTTTCGAGTCCGGCGTGAGGGCGAGAAGTTGCGACCCGTTGATCCGCCCGGGAATCCCGGCGATCTTGGCGGGAGCGGCCGTCCCGTCAGCCGCTACGATAAACGATTCCTCGCCCGAGACGATCATTGTGCCGACGCCGTTCGTGCTCGCTTGGTCGAGCCCGACGAGGTCGCTGCTGGTGGCGGAGGCCTCGGAAGAGCTCAGGTCGAAGATCAGGCTCCGGTGCGTCGAGGAGCCGCAGCAGTTCTGCATCTGTCCGAATGAAACGCCGAGACGGGTTGGATCGAACCAGACCAGGGTGCCGTGCCCGATCCCACGCTCGGTGCTGGGTCTCTGGGTGACCACGTCGCCGGTCACGGTGTCATAGACCGCATAGCCGTTGATCGTGCCTCCTTCGAGCGCGGGGATCGGGTCGGACACCTCCCCGGTCGTCCAGTAGGCGACATGGCGGCCATCCGGGGAGAGCCGGGCCGCGGCGAGGTAGGCGGTGGCTGCGTGCGGCAGGTCGAGAAAGGCGTACGCCCCGGTCTCGGCCGAGACCCCGGCCAGACCATCGGTGCTTCCGAGCCAACCTTTTCGCGGCGTATCGAACGTCGCGATCAGCGGGCCGATCGGCCCCACCGAGTCCGTGCCGGGAAGATGCGGGCTGGGCTCGTGGAACCGGCTGGGGAGGTAGCTGCCGGTCCCGGTATCCGCCGTCGGTTCGAGTCGAGGTCGTTGCTGCCAGGTCGCCGTGCCGAGCGCGATCAGCAGCACGCAGGCCACGGCAGCGATCGCGATCGTGCCGAGGCGCTGCGTACGCGCCGCGCGGCGGCCCCGTCGCCACAGCTGTTCCGGGGCATCGCCGCCGGAAGGCGCCTCACGGGCGAGCTCTTCGAGTAGGTTGGTCAGCACATCGGTCTCCTGATCGGTTGTCCGATGGCTTACACGTAGCGAGCCTCGCCGAAGGTTGGGTGTGCCCGATTTGAACAGAATTCCCGTGCGGTCCTTGCCTGATTGTGCAGAATCACAGGCGTGAACTCTGAAATCGGAGAACGGCTCGCGGGGCAGCATGTGCTGCTCACCGGGGTGACCGGGTTCGTCGGCGAAGCGCTGCTGCATCTGCTGCTGACCGAGGTGCCAGACGCACGTCTCAGCGTTCTCGTCCGGCCCAAGGGGTCGATCTCGGGAGCCGAGCGGATCGCGAAGATGCTGGCCAAGCCGATCTTCGAGACCGTCGCGGACGCGGAGGTGAACGTCGTCGAGGGCGATCTCTCCGATCCGCCCGCGCTTCCCGACGATCTGGATGCCGTGGTGCACTCGGCGGGCGATGTCTCCTTCGACCCGCCGGTCGACGAGGGGTTCGTCACCAACGTCGTCGGCGTCCGTGAGCTGCTCAGGCGGATCGAGGAGACCGGACGTGACATCCACTATCTGCACGTCTCCACCGCCTATGTCTCCGGCCGCCGCCGCGGGGCCATCCCGGAGGGCCCGGTCGAACACTCCGTCGACGTCGAGGCCGAGCTCGCCTGGGGCCTGGCGCAGCGCGCCGCGGTCGAGGACCGTTCGCGCAGCGTCGAGGTGATCTCCAAGCTGCGCAAGCAGGCCGAGCGCGAGCACGGTCGCGCGGGCATGATGACGGCCGCCGCTGCCGCCGAGGAGGCGCGCAAGCAGTGGGTGAAGAAGGAGCTTGTACGCCTCGGCGCGGAGCGGGCGCGCTCGCTCGGCTGGACCGACTGCTACACCTTCACCAAGGCGCTGGGCGAGCGGGTCGTCGAGGCCTATGCCGCGACCGGGCGGCGCGCGACGATCTACCGTCCGGCCATCATCGAGTCGGCCCTCGCACGTCCCTACCCGGGCTGGATCGAGGGCTTCAAGATGGCCGAGCCGCTGATCCTGGCCTACGGGCGCGGCGAGCTTCCGCTCTTCCCTGCCGCCGCGGACACGACGGCCGACATCGTGCCGGTCGACCATGTCGTCGCCTCGATCGTGGCGTGTCTGGCCCACCCGCCGGAGCAGGGGGAGCCGGCGTACTTCCATCTCGCCTCCGGCGACCGGAACCCGTTGACCTTCGGGATGCTCTACGAGAGCGTGCGCTCCTACTTCGAGAAGGAGCCGTTCGCAGCGGGGGACCGGGGCGCGGCCAGGCTGCCGGAGTGGACCTTCCAGGGCGGGGCGTCGGTCGAGCGGCTGATGGCCACCGGGGAGAAGGTGCACAAGATCGCCGACACGCTCCTCGGGCTGGCGCCGCGCAGCGACCGGACCCGAGGATGGGCGCGCGACCTGGACCGGCAGGGGCGGCGGCTGCAGTTCCTCCGGCGCTACCTGGACCTCTACAAGGAGTACGCCCAGGCTGACCTGCGCTTCGTCGACACCAACACGCTCTCGCTCTACCGGTCGCTGTCGCCGGCCGATCAGGAGACGTTCGCCTTCGACACCGCGGTCATCGACTGGCACGCCTATCTCCACGACATCCACGTGCCCTCGGTCACCAAGCCGGTCCGTGAGCTCGACGAGCTGCGCAAGCTGCGGAAGCGGCCGGTCGCAGGTGCGCTGCCGCAGGTCTCGACAAGCTCGACCACCGAAGGCACAGGCTCGGATGCCGACGGCGGCCGTGTCGCCGCGTTCTTCGACCTCGACGGCACGCTGATGTCCTCCAACGTGATCGAGACCTACCTGTGGCTCCGGCTCGGTGAGCTCTCGGGCACGGCCAGGGCGGCTGAGATCGCGCGCGTGGCCGGCAAGGTGCCCAAGTACGTGTGGACGGACCGGTCCGATCGGAGCGCTCTGCTGCGTACGGTCTACCGGGAGTACGCCGGCGCGCGCCTCTCCGACCTGGACGAGATCGTCGACGAGCACCTGACCACGCACATCCTCGGGCGACTGGCGCCGGACGCGGTGCGGCGGATCCGGAAGCACCGTGCCGCGGGGCATGTGACGGTCCTGGTCACTGGTGCGATCCGGCCGCTGACCAGGCCGCTGCGGCCGCTGTTCGACCACATCGAGGCGGCGGACCTGGCCGTCGATGACCGCGGCTTCTGCAACGGTCACCTGGCCGCATCGCCGCTGGTCGGTGAGTCCCGCGGTGCGTTCGTCCGCGAGTGGTCCCGTCGCGAGGGCATCTCGACCGCCGACTCCTTCGCCTACGCCGACTCCCACTCCGACCTCCCGCTGCTCGCGGCGGTCGGGCACCCGGTCGCGGTCCGGCCCGACGTAACGCTCTTCCGGCACGCCAAGAAGTCACACTGGGCGATCGTCGACTGGGAGTCCCCGGGGCATGCGAGCCGTACGCTCGACCCGGCCGGGCTGAACCGTTGAGATCGACGAGACCGAAGAGGAGGGCCTGAATGCTCGCGCTCGAGATGTACCGCAGTGTGGCCAAGACGGCGCTGGGGAAGGTCGCCGGCGGTCGGATGCCGCTGCTGCTGACCGGCGCGGCGGCGCCGCTGCGGATGGTGACGCTCGAAGCACCGCGGGTCGAGCACGAGGGATGGGCCCGACTGCGGGTCTCGCTCTCCGGCATCTGCGGGTCCGATCTGGGGATGCTGTCGGGGAGGACGAGCCTCTACTTCCAACCGCTGGTGAGCCTGCCGTTCGTGCCTGGCCACGAGATCGTGGGCGAGCTGATCGACCCCTGTGGTGACCTGGAGCCGGGGACGCGGGTCGTGATCGACCCGGTCCTGACCTGCGCGGCGCGCGGGCTGGAGGCGTGCGAGGCGTGTGCGCGCGGCGAGACCAACCGGTGCTCCCGGATCACCGTCGGCGACATCTCCTCCGGGCTGCAGACCGGCTTCTGCCACGACACCGGTGGCGGCTGGTCGCAACAGCTCTCGGTGCACCGCTCCCAGCTCCATGTCGTGCCGGAGGGCTACTCCGACGAGCAGGCGCTGCTCGCCGAGCCGGTCGCCTGTGCGGTCCACACGGCGCGCCGCGCCGCAGTCAGGCCCGGCGACCGGGTGCTCGTCTCGGGCGCCGGCGCGGTCGGGCTGCTGGCCACGCTCGCGCTGCGCGAGCTCACCGACGCCGGCGAGATCGTGGTCGTCGCCAAGCACGCCCACCAGCGGGAGCTGGCGCTGCAGTTCGGCGCCACCGAGGTGGTCGCGCCGTCGGAGACGCTGCGCAGGATCAGGCGCGCGACCAGCGCTTTCATGATCGAACCGGAGATGATGGCGGCGCCCTACCTGCTCGGCGGCGTCGACGTGACCGTCGACGCGGTCGGCTCGAAGGAGTCGCTGCAGACCTGCCTGCACGCCACCCGCGCCGGTGGCCGCGTGGTGCTCTCCGGGATGCCCGCCTCGGCCGACCTGTCCGCAGCCTGGTTCCGGGAGCTCGAGGTGGTCGGGACGTACGCCTCCTCGCGTGGGGCCGGCGACTTCGCGACCGCGCTCGACCTGGTCGGCCACGACGCCATGTGCCGTCTGGCCAAGACCGTCGCGCCCTACCCCCTCCACCGCTGGCGCGAGGCTCTCGACCATGCCCACTCAGCCGGTCGTCTCGGCACCGTCAAGGTGGCGTTCGACCCCCGCCAGACCAAATGATCCCGTCGTCCAAAGGAGATTCATAGATGACACGGCCAGGTTTCGTGCTGGAGGTCGACGACCGTACGCCGCCCCTGCTCGTCCACGAGGGCCTCGGGTTCCGGCTCGAGGAGTTCCCGCAGGGCACCCGGGTGATCTATCCGCCCGAGTCGCTGCCGACGGTGCCGGACGTGGAGGGGGCGATCCGGGAGTCGCTGGAGAACCCGGTCGACTCCGAGCCGCTGCGCGAGCTGATGTTCCCGGGGATGCGGCTCACGATCGCCTTCGACGACCTCTCCCTGCCGCTGCCGTCCATGAAGGCCCCCGACATCCGGGGCCGGATCATCGAGCAGGTGCTCACGATCGCCGCGGAGAAGGGCGTCGACGACGTCGAGATCGTCGCGGCGCTCGCCCTGCACCGCCGGATGACCGACGCCGAGATGAGGCACATCGTCGGCGAGCGTGTCTTCCGCAGCTTCGCGCCGTCGGGGAGGCTCTACAACCACGACGCCGAGGACCGCGCCAACCTCGAGCACATGGGGCAGACCGATAAGGGCGAGGACGTCGAGATCAACAAGCGGGCGGCCACCTCCGACCTGCTGGTCTACGTCAACGTCAACCTCGTCGCCATGGACGGCGGACACAAGTCGGTCGGCATCGGGCTGGCGTCCTACAAGTCGATCAAGCACCACCACAACGCCAAGACGATGGTGCACTCGCGCTCGTTCATGGACCACAAGCACTCCGAGATGCACTCCTCCGCCTGGCGGATGGGCCGGCTGATCGGCGAGCACGTCAAGGTCTTCCAGATCGAGACGACGCTCGACAACGAGGTCTTCGGGAAGCCGTACGACACGCTGCTCAAGCGCGAGTGGGAGTGGTCGTTGCGCGACCAGGCCACGGTGCTCGGCCTGCGCCGCGGGCTGGCGGTCGCACCGCAGAAGATGCGTCACAAGATGTTCCACGACCTACGGTCCAACTACGGGCTGACCGGGATCACCGCCGGAGCCGTCGAGCCGGTGCACGAGCTGACCGTGCAGCGCGTCCACCAGCAGCAGCGGGTCAAGGTCGAGGGGCAGTCCGACGTGATGGTGATGGGGGTGCCGTTCCTGGGCCCCTACAACGTCAACTCGACCATGAACCCGATCCTGGCCGCGTGCATGGGGCTGGGCTACTACTTCAACTCCTACCTGCGGCAGCCGGTCGTGCGCGAGGGTGGCGTCGCGATCCTCTACCACCCGCTCGACGAGGGCTTCAACACCCTGACGCACCCCTCCTACGTGGACTTCTACGAGGAGGTGCTGGCCGACACGACCGACCCGGCGCTGATCGGGCCGAAGTTCGAGGAGCAGTTCGCCACCGACCCCTGGTACGTCCACCTCTACCGCACCTCGAACGCCTACCACGGCGTCCACCCGTTCTACATGTGGTACTGGATCGCCCACGCCCTCGACCACCTCGGCGACGTGATCTGGGTCGGCGGAAACCCGAAGGCGGCCGCGCGGATGGGCTTCCGCTCGGCCTCGACGCTGCGGGACGCGCTGGAGATGGCGTCCTCCACGGTCGGGCCGTCGCCGTCGATCACCTACCTGCGCAACCCTCCGCACCTGCTGGCGGACGTCCGATGAGCGCCATCGTCGGTCGAGCCGCGAGTGCCGTCGTCGGTCGAGCCGCGAGCGCCAGCGAGCGTGTCGAGACCAACACAGTCGTCTCGAGCGCGGATGGGACCGTGTTGGTCTCGACACGGATTCGTTCGTTCCTCACGAATCCGGCTCGACCAGCGGGGGCGGTGAGGTCCGCATGAGCAGCTTTTGGAAGGACACGGCTCGCGACGTACGCCTCATGAAACGGGGCTGGCGGTGGGGTCACCGGGCGCAGGTGCCGCGCTCGGCGGAGCCGTTCGTGCCACCGGCGACGACGACCGTGTTCGACAACGAGTGGTCGCGCCGGCCGGCCGCGCGGGCGGTCCGAGAGGTGGCCCAAACTGGGCTGGAGGCGGTCTTCAGGTCGCAGGTGAAGACCCAGGTCGAGGGGCTCGACGTGCTCGATCGGCTCGACGGGCCGGTGATCTTCGTGGCCAACCACGCCTCCCACCTGGACACTCCGCTGATCCTGCTGAGCCTCCCGGACGAGTGGCGGCGGCGTACGGCGGTGGCAGCCGCGGCGGACTACTTCTTCGACACCTGGTGGCGGGCGGTGGGCTCTTCCCTGGTCTTCAACACGCTTCCGATCGACCGTCGCGGCGGCGCGCTGGCGACCCAGCCGGGCGAGGTGCTCGCCGAGGGATGGTCGCTGGTCGTCTTCCCCGAGGGCACCCGCTCCAAGGACGGCACCGTGGGACGCTTCCGGTCCGGCGCGGCCTACCTGGCCACCGAGTACGGCGTCCCGGTCGTCCCGATCGCCCACCGGGGCACCTACGCGGCGATGCCGCGCGGGGTGAACTGGCCCGGCAAGGACAGATCCGGTGGCCGCCGCCAACTGACCGTACGCTTCGGGGAGCCGCTCCACCCGGCCGCGGGCGAGTCGGTGCGCGAGTTCGCGCCCCGGATCCGGGGCGCGGTCTCGCGGCTGCTCGACGAGGACGCCACCGACTGGTACGCCTCGATGCGCCGCGCCGCCGAAGACCGCACGCCCGACCCGGCAGGTGAGGAGATCGCCGAGTGGCGCAAGGTCTGGGCGGCGACCGAGTCTCCCGATCCCGAGCCGGACAAGGTCAGAGCCTGGCGCCGCTGAGCGCGAGGCCGATGAGCGGCTGGAGCCGGCTCAGGCCCAGCGCAGCAGCGCTGCCACCGGAGCGTCGCCGAGCACGCTGGCGGGGAGGACGCAGATCTCCGCGTCGGTGAGGACCGCTGCGGCGATGAGTGCCTCACTCGCCTCGACCGGACCGGAGACCGGGGCCTCGCCGAAGGTGAGACCCGGATGGTCCGCCGGGTCGAGCGTGCGGCCGGCCAGCGCCTCGGGGTCGATCAGCAGAGTCTCGACGCGGCCGGTGACGAAGGCGTCGGCGACGTCGCGTACGCCGGTGGCCGCGCGCTCGCCCCTGCCCCAGGCCTCCTCGAGACGCCGGACGAGCGCGGTGCGGCGGCGTACGACACGGTCCATCAGCGCGCTGCGGATCGCGTCGTGAAGGGCCTCTTCGCCGCCGTCGTCGGCACGCTGCCCGCTCTCCAGCTCGACGACCTCGATGGGCTGGTCGGCGAGGACGTCCTTCAGTCTGCTCAACGAGGTCGGGTCGCCGCCGACGAGCACGAGCTCGTGGCCGTGGTCGCGGACCAGCCCGATCACCTCGTCAGCCACCTTGTCGGCGTTGTGGCGCCAGACGTTGTCGGTGGTCTGCTGCATGCGGTAGGCCGCCCACCCGACGTCGTCCTGCACCTTGTGCACGTGCTCGAGCTCGTCGCCATCGACGGTGGTCGTGCTCGTCGGCCGAGGCGTCCCCGAGTCCCAGAGCGAGATCTCGCCGCCCGCGTGGTCGACCAGGACCAGCACGAACGACACCGAGGAGTCGCGGGCGGCGATCCAGGAGCCGAGGTCGGGCAGCGCGTCCCAGGTCGCGACCTGGGACGGCACCTCGGCGACGGCGACCTCGTCGTAGGCGATCCCCTCAGGCGTCGCGACGACGACGCGTGCCACGGGCGCAGGAAGTCGTACGTTCGCCTCCAACCGCTCGGAGACCTGGGCCACGACGTCGGGTGGTGCGCCCTGCGCGGAGAGCTCCTCGCAGGCGGCGCGCACGCGCAGCTCCTTGGCATGGGCCGCGTTCTCCGAGTCCTGGCTGACATCGGCCAGAACGGTCGCGTACGGCCCGGGGCGGGTCAACAGGTTGGTGAATCCAGCGGTGTCCATATCTGTGTGGTACCCACCGCAGGCGGACGTGACACGGGCGGATCTCAGCCGCCTGCGCAGGTCACCTCGGTCACCCGCCACTCCTCGTCCTTGCCCTTCCCGGAGCGGGTGAGCTCGAGGGTGAAGACCGACAGACCGCCGTCGGGCGTCAGTTCCACGACGGCCCCGGACTCGGTGAGATCGGTCGAGTTGATGCGTACCTTCTCCAGGTGGCCGCGCGCGTCAGCCGTCTTCTCGGCGGGCGGGGTCTGGACCGAGGGACAGGCTTGTGCCCACTGCGTGACCAGCTCCGGCTTCGCGTCGACCGTGGTCCAGCTCGTGGTGCGGGCGAACCGGCTCGCGGCCGTCTCGGCCTGCTCGGTGGCGTGCTCGCGGAAACGTGAGCGCGAGTAGCCGTACCCGGCCACCGAGATCAGCACCCCGACCAGCAGCAGCACGCCGACCTTGAGCGCGATCTCGCGCCTCTCGCTGCTTTGCACGGGACGTTCCTACCACCGCCGGCCCCAGGACCCGAACCGGCTCGCGGATGAGAGAGCTCTCATGGTCGTCTCACGATCACCTCACCGCGGGTCGAGATGGTTCATGCACGGCGCCGGGAAAACCCGGGGCAGAACCTGAAGGGACGAATGATGAAGAAGCTTCCGATGATCCTCGGAACCGGGCTGGTCGGCGTTGTCGCGGCCGGTGTGTTCAGCTACCAGAGCGCTGCTGCTGCCGATGACGATGGCTATGCCAAGCGCGAGGAGAAGTCCAACACCCAGGTGACCACCGTCGACGATGACGACGACAACGACGCCGACGACGTCACGCGCGACGGTGCCGACGACGACGCGACCAACGGGACCGGCGTGACCAAGGCGACCAAGGACGCCACCCGCGACAACACCCGCGACAACACCCGCGGCGACCAGACCAAGGACAACACCAAGGACGACGACACCAAGGACGACGACACCAAGGACGACAAGACGAACGACAAGACCAACGACAAGACCAAGGACTGAGTCCGCCGATGACCGACACCTGGGATCTGGCCCAGGGTGACGCGATCACCCCCGAGCTGACCGCCATGCGGCTGCTCGGGGGCGGCTCGTCGTACGAGGCCTTCCTCGCCTTCGACGAGGTCACCTACGGCCCGGTCGTCGCCAAGGTCCTGCGACCGAACCTGATCGACAGCGAGAAGAGCCGCAACGCGCTCCGGCGCGAGACCGAGGCCCTGACGAGGCTGAAGCACCCGGTCCTCGTCCGCGGCCTGCGCGAGGAACTCGACGCCGAGCGTCCGTACGTGGTGATGGAGCATGTCGAGGGCCCCCGGCTCTCGACGCTGATCCGCCGCCACGGTCGCCTCCCGGAGCAGCAGTACCTGCCGCTCGCGCTCGACCTCGCCTCTGTGCTGCACTATCTGCGCCGCTCCGGCTGGGCGCACCTCGACGTCAAGCCGAGCAACCTGATCATGGGTTCGCCGGCCCGGCTGATCGACCTCTCCGTGGCCCGGCCGGCGGCCGCTGCTGCCGCGTTGCGCCACGAGATCGGCACCGACGCCTACATGGCGCCCGAGCAGTGCCTGCCCGGCGAGCGGGGCGAGGTCGGTCCGGCCAGCGACGTGTGGGCGCTGGGCGCGACGCTCTTCCACGCCGTCACCGGCGAACGGCCCTTTGCCCACGGTGACCCGGCCGCCACCGAACGCACCGAGCGCTACCCGCAGCTCGTGTCCCGGCCCGGCGCCCTCCCCAGACGTACGCCGCCCGAGGTCGTCGAGGTCATCGAGGCGTGCCTCGCCCCGGCCGTCGGTGACCGGCCGAAGCCGGCGGAGATCGCCGAGGCCGTCTCGCCCGCGCTCGAGCGCCTTCCGCGCGCCTCGCTGGGCGGCCTGCGGATCCACTGACCCGTCGAGTTCAGGGCTGGAAGCGGTAGCCCATGCCGCGGACGGTCTCGACCCGGGCCGAGCCCAGCTTCTTGCGTAGGTAGCCGACGTAGACGTCGACGACGTTGGAGCCCGGGTCGAAGTCCATTCCCCAGGCGAGGTCGAGCAGCTGCGCGCGGGAGAGCACCTGCCCCGGATGGCGCAGCAGCACCTCGGCCAGCGCGAACTCGCGCGCCGAGAGGTCGCTCTCGCGCCCGTCGACCCGCAGCCGCCGGGTACGCAGGTCCAGCGCGACCGACCCGGAGCGGAGCTCGCCCACCTCGGCGTCGGTGCGGTCCTGCTGCCGCAGGCGTACGTGGATCCGGGCCCGCAGCTCGGCGAAGCGGAACGGCTTGGCCAGGTAGTCGTCGGCGCCGCCCTCGAGCGCGGAGACGGTGTCGTGGACCGAGTCGCGGGCGGTGAGGACCACCACCGGCATCCGGGAGCCCTGGGCGCGGAGCTGGTCGAGCACCTCGAAGCCGTCGATTGTCGGCAGCCCGATGTCGAGCACCATCAGGTCGAAGGCGCCGCTGAGCGCCTCCTCGAGTCCCGCCAACCCGTCGGCGACGGTGCTGACCTGGTGGCCGTCGGCGCTCAGGCCCTTGGCGAGGAAGGCCGCGATGCGGTCCTCGTCCTCGACGATCAGGATGCGGGCCATGCCTCTCCTTCGGTGCGTGCGGGCAGGGTGATCGTGAAGCGGGCGCCGGACGGCGTCGCGTCCTCCACGCCCACGGTCCCGCCGTGGGCGCCGGCGATGGCGGAGACGATGGCCAGTCCGAGACCGAGGCCTGGACGGTCGCCCGAGGCGGGCTGGGCGCTGGGCTCGGCGCCACGCGCGAACCGCTCGAAGATCCGTTCCCGGTCCTCGGCCGGCACACCGGGGCCGGTGTCGCGCACCCACAGCCGCAGGATGCCGTCGGCGGTCGCCGAGCCGACCGCGATCCGGTCGCCGGGCGAGGTGTGGCCGACGGCGTTGTCGCACAGCTGCAGCATCGCCTGGGTGACCCGCTGCGGGTCCAGGCGCCAGGTGCCGGGAGTAGCTGTGTCCAGGTGCCAGTCGCGGTCGGCGAGCGCGCTGGCCTTGGCCAGGATGTCCTCGGTGAGGGTGTCGACGTCGACCTCCTCCAGGGTGAGGAAGTCCGGCCGGTCGTGCTTGGCCAGCAGGATCAGGTCGCCGACCAGACGGCTCATCCGGTCGACCTCGTCGAGCGCCAGCCGCCTGGTCTGCTCGACCTCGGCCGGGTCGGACTCGTCGAGGAGCTCGAGGTGGCCGCCGATGATCGTCAGCGGCGTACGCAGCTCGTGCCCGGCGTCGTCGAGGAACTGGCGCTGGTCGGTGAACGCCTGCTCCAGACGGGCCAGCATGTCGTTGAAGTTCCTGGTCAGAGCGGAGATGTCGTCATTCCCCGACTCGGGGAGGCGCTCGGAGAGGTCGGTGGCGCTGACCGACCCGGTGGCGTGCCGCAGCCTGGTCAGCGGCGCCAGCAGCCGGCCGGACTGCCAGGCGGCGACGAGAGTGACGAGCAGGGCCAGCAGGCCGGCCACGATCGTGTAGGTCCCCATGGTGCTGCGCAGCTCGGCGCGGTCCTCGTCGAGGTAGGAGACGACCAGTAGGGCGCCTTCGGTGGTGCCCTTGGCGCTGTCCTGGCGCACCGGCTGGCTGGTGATGCGCACCTCGCCCTTGGAGGTGTCGAGGTAGGTCGTGCCGCCGTTGAGGACCAGGTCGTCGACGGCGGTGTGGAACCGTGGCGAGGTGACCAGCGGATCCTCGGGAAAATGGGCGCGCGGACGGCCGTCGACCCAGGCGACGAGGAGCTCGTCGTCGTCGGGCACGTTGCGGCGTAGGAACGTCAGCAGCAGACCCTCGACGTTGAACGGAGCTCTGGTCTCGGGGTCGACGCCCTCCTGGCGCAGCTTGGCGAACTCGTCGAGCTCCTGCTCGACCTCGCGCTGCATCGCCGCCTCGACACGGCCGAGCTCGACGACGTAGACGATGAGTCCCGCGCCGGCGAGGGCGAGCGTCACCAGGAGGGCGACCGAGGCGGTGATCCGGGCACGGACCGACAACCCCCGGCGCGGCGGGGGTGGGCCGGTCTCGGGCGGCTCCGGCTCAGTCGTCATCGCGGTCGTCGTCATCGTCGTCGTCATCATCATCGTCCACCGGGCTGGGGGAGACGACGGGGACGCGCGTCGACGGGCTCGGCGGCCTGGTGCTCGGCGTGCCGGTGCTGGGGGAGGTCGTGTCCGAGGGGAGCACGACGGGATCGCGGGGCGGCGGGTCGTTCTCCGAGGCACCGGTGAAGGAGCCGGCGATGTAGACGCCGACGACCATGACGACGGCGACGGCGACGGCGAGCAGGAGCTTGAGGGTGCGGGACATGACGCTTCGATACTGCCTGACCACGGGTCAGGAGCGGGGGTCCATGAGAGAGCTCTCATGGATACAGTGATGCGGGTCACGACATGCAACTGGAGGTAGCCCGTGTTCGTTCCGTTCAGCGTCAACGACTTCATCGACCGTGCCGCAGCCGTCTACGGCGAGCGGGTGGGGATCGTCGACGAGCCCGACCAGCCGGCTGCCTCCCTCGGGGAGGTGACCTACGCCGAGATGAAGGCACTCGCGAAGCGGATGGCGGCGAAGCTGGACGAGCTCGGCATCGGGGTGGGGGAGCGCGTCGCGATCGTGTCCCACAACTCCGCGCGGCTGCTGACCGCCTTCTACGGGGTCTCCGGCTACGGCCGGATCCTGGTGCCGGTCAACTTCCGGCTGCGGCCCGACGAGGTCGCCTACATCGTGGAGCAGTCGGGAGCCTCGGTGCTCTGGGTCGACCCCGAGATCGACGAGGCGCTGAAGGACGTGACCGCCAGGCATCGCTTCGTGCTCGGCGACGACGCCGCCCTCTATGCCGACGAGGGCGTCGAGCCGGTGCCGTGGGAGCCGGACGAGAACGCGACCGCGGCGATCAACTACACCTCCGGGACCACCGCGCGGCCGAAGGGCGTGCAGATCACCCACCGCAACATCTGGACCAATGCGCTCACCTTCGCGCTGCACGCCGGCTGCAGCGACCGCGACGTCTACCTGCACACGCTGCCGATGTTCCATGCCAACGGCTGGGGCATGCCGTTCGCGGCCACGGGCCTCGGCATCAAGCACGTGGTGCTGCGCAAGGTGGACGGGATGGAGATCCTGCGCCGCGTACGCGACCACGGGGTCACCTACATGTGCGCCGCCCCCGCGGTGGCGGCCGCGGTGCTCGATGCGCTTCCGCAGTGGCAGGAGACCGAGGGCGAGATCCCGGGGCGGGACAAGGTGCGGATCATCATGGCCGGCGCGCCGCCGCCGACGAAGACCGTCGTCCGGGTCCAAGAGGAGCTCGGCTGGGAGTTCATCCAGATCTACGGCCTCACCGAGACCTCGCCGCTGCTGACCATCAACCGCACCCGCGCCGAGTGGGACGACCTCGACCCGATGGAGCGCGCCACGAAGCTGACCCGCGCCGGCGCGCCCGCGATCGGCGTGAGCCTCGACATCTCGCCGTCCAAGGAGGTGCTGGCCCGGTCCAACGTGGTCCTCGAGGGCTACTGGGAGAAGCCCGAGGAGAGCGAGAAGGCGCTGGCCGACGGCTGGTTCCACACCGGCGACGGCGGCAGCCTCGGCGACGACGGATACCTCACCATCTCCGACCGCATCAAGGACGTCATCATCACGGGCGGTGAGAACGTCTCGAGCGCGGAGGTGGAAGACGTCCTCTTCCTGCATCCCTCGGTCGCCGAGGTCGCCGTCATCGGCATCCCCAGCGAGAAGTGGGGCGAGACCATCCTCGCGCTCGTCGTCCTCGCCGAGGGTGCCTCGGCGACCCAAGAGGAGCTGATCGCCTGGTGCAAGGAGCGGGCCGCCGGCTACAAGGCGCCGACCGTCGTCGAGTTCCGCGAATCCCTGGCTCGCACCGCCACCGGGAAGCTGCAGAAGTTCAAGCTCCGCGAGCCCTACTGGGGCGATCGCGACCGCAAGGTCAACTGATCGCCGACTCGGCGCAAGTGGCCCAGAAATTCTTGCCGAGCCGGCGCATCTGTCCCGCGAGCTTAGGACATTTGCGCCGACTCGGCGGGTTCTGTTGGGACATCAGCGCCGATTCGGCGGGGTGCCGCCACCGGGTGCGGCGCCCATGGCGGCCTCGGTCGTCGTGTCGACGGCGACGGCGAGCGAGCCCCGGTAACCCGCGCTCGGGTTGCCGGTGAACGTGCCCATCTCGAGGTCGTAGCCGTCGCTGAAGACGTTGTCGGTGTCGAGGCTGACCCTGGTCAGATTCTCGGCCGAGCCCTCGTAGGCGTCGTCTTGGTAGACCTTGGTGACCATCTTCTCCGGGAAGGCGACCTGTGAGGTCGCGATCGCGTTCTCGCCGGTCGTAGCCGAGTCCGCGTCGGGGTAGACCTCGAAGTGCATGTGGGTCCAGCGGCCGTCGTAGCAGCCGGGGACGATGGTCTTGAATGTCACCTGCCCCTTGGCATCCGCCACCTGGACACCGCGGAGGTACGTCTCGTCCTCGACGCCTTCGGAGTACATCGAATAGCGGCCCAGCGCGTCGCACTGCCACAGGTAGACCGCGACACCCTCGAAGGGTACGTCGTCGTTGGCCATGTCGGTCACCGTGAAGGTGAAGGTGAGCGGCACGCCGTCGACCGTGGTGCCGCCGTCGAGGCTGGTGGTGATGTCGCTGCGTACGATCCCCGACTCGGTCAGCACGTTGGTGCCGTTGGTCCCGTCGGCCGGGTAGGGCCCGTTGGTCTCCTGCGGGATCTCGCCATGGGTCGTGGCCGCAGAGCCGCTGGAGGAGCCGGACGAGCTCGATGAGACGGACCCGCACGCGGCCAGAGCAGCTGTCCCGACCCCGGCTCCGAGCAGCCCGAGGATCCGGCGGCGCGTCAGCAGCGTAGTGACGTCGAAGCCGGCCCCCTGGTCGACCACCTCCTCCTCCGGGCGAGGAAGCAGACGTCCTTGGTAGGCGGGGCCTTCGATGGTCTTCTCTGGTTCGGGTACGCGGCTCATCTTGTCTCTCCTGGGTCGGTCGTGATGCCTTGACCCGACTCTGGCGAGTCAACCCGTCTGCACCTTCGGTATCAACTGTGAAGTCGCTTTGAAGGCCCTGGCCTGTCGCGTCCGCGGGTCGCGCTTGTCGAAGCCCCGCCGTATGTCGCTGTTGGCCTGAGAGACTTTCGCCGCCACCGGTGGTCGAGCTTGTCGAGACCTCCCCCGTGTCACGGTCACCCCTGAGAGGCCTGGGTCGTCCGGGGTCGGGCTTGTGATTCCCTGCGTGTTGCGGGCGACTGAGCGACTTGGGTGCCTGACTGGGGGCCGTAGGGCGGGTGGGGCCTAGTGCCTGACCGGGTTGGGAGATAAAAGGCCAGGGTGTCCGGGCTGGGTGCCATTTGGCTGTCTTGCGGGCTTCCAGCCTTGTCCGGGGGTTGGGTCGGGATATCTGTCCCTGACTGGGTTTTGAGTGGTCAGGGCGTGTGCCGGGGGCGCGTGTGTTTGGGGTCAGGCTGCGTCGGCTTGGCTGACGTCGTTGCCCGCGGCTGGTGCTGTTCTGGGGGTGATGGTGACGGTGCCCTCTGGGCTGGTGAGGAACTCATAGCCGTGGGGTGATCGCCATCGGTAGCGGCCGGGGGCGAGGCGTTGGTAGGTCCAGCCGAGGTGGGTTTTGGCGCGGTGGTGGCGTCGGCACAGGCAGGTGAGGTTGGAGGTGGTGGTCTTCCCGCCGTGGTCGAACGCGATGCGGTGGTCGAGGTCGCAGTTCTCGGCCTTGACCTGGCAGTGGGGGAAGGCGCAGGTCTGGTCGATGAGCTGGATCTGGGTCCGTAGCCGGCTGGTGGGGGTGTAGGCGTCGGTGGTGATCTCCTCGTTGAGGTCGATCACCGTCATCGGTCTGATGGTCACGCCGGGCAGGGTGGCCCAGCGGTCGAGCTGCTCGATGGTGGCCAGGCCGCGGGTGTTCCCGATCCGGACCAGGCCGGTGGTGGCTAGGTCGCGGGTGTCGGTGTGGATCTTCAGATCGATCACCCGGCCGGTCCCCGGGAGGACGCCCGCACGATCGGCGCCCAGGGAGCCGGTGTTGTA
>NZ_JBEXSD010000089.1:0-17686 GCF_040613495.1 Nocardioides sp. NPDC006273
GGCGGCCGCAGGCCGTCATCTCGACAAGCTCGATACATCGCCTTGACGCCGGGGCATGTCGCGTCTCGGCCGACGCGAGTGACGTCTCGGCTAGACGGGGGTGGCGGGTCCGCCTTCGACGGGAGCGGTGAAGTCGACGGTGCGCTTGGCGTTGGCCAGGGCGGTGACGGTGGCGGTGCCGATGGTGCCCTCGCGGTCGAAGACCTCGGCGGTGCCGACGGAGATGCCCTCGTGGGCGACGTGGTCGATGGTGGCGAGGCCGACCTCCATCCCAGCGGGGCGGCGGGCCAGGGCGAGCGAGATGTCGGTGTTGATCCACTCGACGCCGTTGCTGCCCCAGTTGGTGACCATCGAGGTGGCGTCGGCGATGGAGGCCACGGTCTGGAACGGAGTCATCGGCTCGTCGGCGACGGTCGGCACCGCGACCTGCCAGGTGACGTGGCGCCCGGCGTTCTGGTGACGGCCGAAGTCGTCGGACCAGGGGCTGTCGGAGACGAAGAAGGGTACGTGCGGCGCCGATGTCGGCGGCGCCACCTCCAGCGGCGGGGGAGCGGCGCGCTCCGTCGACGACCAGACCTCACCGGCGGGGTTCTCGCCGGCGAGCAGATAGGTGCACGTCGCGCGGGCCACGACTCGCTCCTCGCCGTCGCCGGTCGACTGGACCATCTCGGCATCGAGCAGCGCGATGCGGGGGCCGTTGCGTACGACGCTCGTCCGGATCCTCGTCGGCACCATCCGCGGGGGCCGGAACAGGTCGACGTGATAGCGCGCCGGCACCAGCTCGGTGGCGCGCCCGAGCTCCTCGATCTGGTCCTCGAGGCCACGGGCGATCAGGCCGCTGGCCGCGACTCCGTGCATGTGGTCGTCGGCCCACATGCTGCGAGCCATCGGTGTGGGCTCGAAGCCGTCGTCGGTGCGGCGGAAGAATGCGAGATCCATGCGGACCATTCTAGAACGTGTCCTAACTTCGGATTCAGTTGCGAAAACCGGGAAAAAGTAACGGTTCCGTCGTCGGATAGGGTCGAAAACCACGTACCATCGCACCAAAGCAGCCCCGATCGAAGAGGACGACGATGAGCACCACGCCTCCCTACCAGGTGACCGACCCCGCTACTGGCGAGGTGATCGAGACCTTCCCGTTCGCCACCGATGCTGAGGTGGAGGAGGCGATGGAGCGATCCAAGGAAGCGTACGCCGCCTGGCGCTCGACTCCGATCGAGGAGCGTTCCGCGATCGTGAAGCGCGCCGCCGACCTCTTCACCGAGCGCGCGGCGGAGCTCGGGAGGATCATCCGCACCGAGATGGGCAAGAAGAGCTCCTCGGGTGCGGGCGAGGCCGAGTTCTCCGGCGAGATCACCGCCTACTACGCCGACCACGGCCCCGAGCTGCTCGCCGAGACCGACCTGCCAGGACACGAGGGCAAGGCGGTCATCCAGCGCCTCCCGCTCGGCCCGGTGCTCGGGGTGATGCCGTGGAACTACCCCTATTACCAGGTCGCCCGCTTCGCCGCGCCGAACCTCGTCGCCGGCAACACCGTCATCCTCAAGCACGCCGAGAACTGCCCGCGCTCCTCGGCCGCGATCGCGAAGATCTTCGAGGAGGCCGGCCTTCCCGACGGCGTCTACCAGAACCTCTACGCCACCCATGAGCAGATCGCCACGATGATCGCCGACCCGAGGGTCCGGGCGGTCTCTCTGACCGGCTCCGAGCGCGCCGGCACGGCGGTCGCCGAGGCCGCCGGTCGCAACCTGAAGAAGGTCGTCCTCGAGCTCGGAGGCTCCGACCCCTACATCATCCTCGACTCCGACGACATCGACGAGGCCGCCGAGACCGCCTGGGCGACCCGGATGGAGAACGTCGGCCAAGTGTGCAACGGCAACAAGCGGATGATCGTGAACGAAGGCGTCTACGACGAGTTCGTCGCGGCCCTCACCAAGCGTGCCGCCGCGATGAAGCCGCTCGAGGGTGAGGACGGCGACGACACCGTCTACTCCCCGCTGGTGGCCCGCAAGGCGGCCGAGGCGCTGCGTGACCAGATCGAGGACGCGGTCTCCAAGGGAGCCACCCTCCACGCCGGCGGCGAGATCTCCGACGGGCCCGACGCGTTCTTCGCGCCGGCCGTCCTCACCGGGGTGACCCCGCAGATGCGCGCCTACACCGAGGAGCTCTTCGGTCCGGTCGCGGTGGTCTACAAGGTGAGCACGGACGAGGAGGCGGTCGACCTGGCCAACGCGGTGGAGTACGGCCTCGGCGGTGCGGTCTTCTCCACCGACGAGGCCCGCGCGATCGCCGTCGCCCAGCAGCTCGAGGTCGGCATGGCCAACGTCAACACCCCGGCCGGCGAAGGTGCCGACGTCCCCTTCGGCGGCACCAAGCGCTCCGGCTTCGGCCGCGAGCTCGGCCCGCTCGGGATCGACGAGTTCCTCAACAAGCGTCTCTTCTACGTCGAGCGCTGAGCTCACCGCGGCAGGCCTGCTCGCCCGCTCCGGATTCTCTGCGAGAATCCGGAGCGTGGCTGAGAAGGTGTCCTTCGCGAGCATGTCCGGGCCGATGCTGGCCGGTCTCATCGACCTGCCTGAGGGGGAGGTGCGTGGCTGGGGTGTGTTCAGCCACGGCTTCACCCTCGGGAAGGACTCTCCGGCTGCCGCGCGGATCTGCAAGCAGCTCGCCGCCGAGGGCATCGGGATGCTGCGCTTCGACAACCTCGGACTCGGCGACTCCGAAGGCGACTGGGGTGACGGCTCGTTCACCCACAAGGTCGCCGACACCGTCGAGGCCACTCGCTTCATGGCCGATCGCGGCACCCCGGCCGAGCTGCTCGTCGGCCACTCCTTCGGCGGCGCGGCGGTCCTGGCCGCGGCCGGCGAGGCCTTCGGTGTCGACGCCGTGGTCACCGTCGGTGCCCCGTTCCAGCCGGCGCACGTCGAGCACAACTACGACGCCGTGCTCTCCAGGGTGCTCGAAGAGGGCCAGTCGCCGTGGATGGCCGGCGGCAAGCTGCTGACCCTTCGTGAGCACTTCGTCCACGACGTACGCCGCGCCGACCTGCGCCACAAGATCATGCAGCTCAAGAAGCCGCTCCTGGTCATGCACAGCCCCACCGACAACACGGTGGGCATCGAGAACGCCTCCGACATCTTCAACACCGCCCGCCATCCGCGCTCCTTCGTGGCGCTGGAGGGCTCTGACCACCTCCTCACCAGAAAGGGCCAGGCCAGGCGTGCCGCCCGGATCATCTCGGCCTGGGCGGACCAGTACCTGGCGGACTGAGCCGGGGGCACACGAGTTCAGCCGGGCTCATCCGAAGCCTGCCTGAGGCCGATGTTTGATCAATTGACAGAAAACGCGGAACGAGACTTCCGCTAACGGGTGTGGGTGGGGTTACACTCGCTGCAAGCGCCCGGCTCGTGGACGTTCGTCGTGGGGACCGAACGAGTCACTGGCCCGGTCGATGAGGCGCCGATCGCACGTACCCGCTGTTTTGTCTGCGGTCGTCAGTCGTCTGCCATCGATCTGCGTGAGCCCTGGGAGGGCGACCGGCCGATGAGGGTCGGTATCTGGACATGCCACTCACCCGTGCGTGGCCCAAGGAGGATTCAGTTGGCTCAGGGAGCCGCTACCCGGCGCAACAACCGGTCCGGCCGTTCGCGAAGCAACGGCAACGCCGGCAAGTCCGGGCAGAACGGTCGCCGCAAGGGCGTCCACAAGGACAACGAGGGCATCATTCCGGTGCTCGCTCAGGTCGTCCGCGAGGTGGAGTCGGCCGTGCAGCGCCGCTCGGCCATGCCCGATGTGCGCACCAAGTTCCAGGTCGTCGCGCTCCTTGCCCGAGACGAGCGCCACCGCGTGCTCGAGGACGAGACCCTCAACGAGGGACGCCGCGCCGAGCAGCTCAAGCGCCTGGACGGGATCGCCACGATTCTCGCGAAGACCGCGACCATGGACTCGCGCCTGTTCGAGCTCCTCGCCGAGGACGCCGACATCTCCGATGCCGCCGTCGACCTCAAGCACGAGCTGATGGCCCGCGGCGGCGTCGACGTGCCCGAGGACGAAGAGGACGACGAAGACGAGACTCCTGCTGTCGCGGTGCCCGACAAGCGGGTGATCCCGACGAGCGTCATCCAGCGCCAGCTCTCCAACCCCTTCCTGGTGCCCGACTTCACCAACGCCCGTCCGCCGGTGCATGCGCGCCGCCTCTCCGGCTGGGAGCTGCTCGGACCGCTGTTCCGAAGCTTCGAGTACGCCGACTCCGGCCCCTCCTGCATGCCGCTGCCGGAGCCCCCTGCCTTTGGCCCCGGCCACATCGACGCGCCGGGGACCCGCGAGCTCATGCACCACCAAGCGCAGCTGGTCGCATCGGCCGCCGAGGGACACCGTTCCTACCTGCTGGCCGACGAGCCCGGTCTTGGCAAGACCGCCCAGGCCCTGCTCGCCGCGGAGGCGGCCGACGCCTACCCGCTGCTCGTCGTCGTACCCAACGTCGTCAAGGCCAACTGGGCCCGTGAGGTCGACCTCTGGACGCCGTCCAAGAAGGCGACGGTCGTGCACGGCAACGGCGAGGACATCGACGGCTTCGCCGACATCATCGTGGTCAACTACGAGATCCTCGACCGCCACGTCGGCTGGCTCGGCGAGTTCGGCTTCAAGGGCATGGTCGTCGACGAGGCCCACTTCATCAAGAACAAGTCCTCCCAGCGTTCCCAGCACGTGCTGGCTCTCTCCGAGAAGATCCGGCAGCGGGCGGCCAACCCGCTGTTGATGGCGCTGACCGGCACCCCGCTGATCAACGACATCGAGGACTTCCGGGCGATCTGGCAGTTCCTCGGCTGGATCGACGACGTCATGCCGCAGGGCGGTCTGCTCGAGGGTCTCGAGGAGACCGGCCTGACCCCTCAGGACAACAGCTTCTACGGTGCTGCCCGTCGTGTCGTGGTCAACCAGGGCATCGTGCGGCGCCGCAAGATCGACGTCGCCAGCGACATCCCCGCCAGGCGAGTCGCCGACCTTCCGGTCGAGCTCGACGACGCCGAGGGCCGCTCGATCCGGGCGGCCGAGGCCGAGCTGGCCAAGCGGATGATGAAGCGGTACGACACCGCCATCGAGACCCGGGTGACCGGCTCCAAGCCGGCGGCTGGCGAGCTCGACCTCGAGCTGATCCGTCGCGTGGCCGCGTGGGAGCGTGAGGACCAGGACGCCTCGACCGGCGAGAACGTCTTCGGCATGATGCGCCGCATCGGCAAGGCGAAGGCCAGCCTGGCCGCCGACTACGCCGCTCAGCTGGCCCGCAACGTCGGCAAGGTCGTCTTCTTCGCCAAGCACATCGAGGTCATGGACACCGCGCAGAAGCTCTTCGAGGAGCGCGGCATCCGCTACTCCACGATTCGTGGAGACCAGACCTCGAAGGCGCGCGAGAAGGCCATCGACGACTTCATGAACGACCCCGAGGTCAAGGTCATCGTCTGCTCGCTCACCGCCGCCGGTGTCGGCGTCAACCTGCAGGCCGCCTCGAACCTGATCCTGGCCGAGCTCTCCTGGACCGACGCCGAGCAGACCCAGGCGATCGACCGCGTCCACCGCATCGGCCAGACCGAGCCGGTCACCGCCTGGCGCATCATCGCCTCGCAGACCATCGACACCCGGGTCGCCGAGCTGATCGACTCCAAGGCCGGCCTCGCGGCCCGTGCTCTCGATGGTTCCGACGAGGAGATCACCGACTCCGCCGACATCCAGCTCGAGGCCCTGGTCTCGCTGCTCACCGATGCCCTCCGCAAGCGGGAGTCCGGCCGCCGGAGCCGTCGCACCGCCTGATCCGGGTCCTGGGCCTCACTCGGGCGCCATCTCAGGGAGAATCCTGAGGTGGCGCCTGGGTGCTCCGGCGTAGGCTTGGTCACATGTTCTGGATCATTCTTCTCCTCATCGCGGCGGCCGTTGGTGGATACGTCTTCCGAGTGCCGATCGTCGCCAAGCTGACCGGTCAGCCACGCAGCCGCATCGAGCGTCAGATCGGGCCGAAGAACAAGCGCTTCCCGTGACCTGACCAGCCCTGATCCCCGCGGGGAATCCCCAGCAGCCCGCATGCGTTGAGGCGTACGTGCCCGCCGACCCGGCGCGCACGTGACTCCAGAACGGAAGTGAGACCCCCATGCCCACCGTCGAGCTCGGCGCAGAGAACTTCGAAAGCACCGTCACCGACAACGAGATCGTCCTCGTCGACTTCTGGGCGTCCTGGTGCGGCCCGTGCCGCCAGTTCGCACCCGTCTACGACGCCGCCTCCGCAGAGCACCCTGAGATCGTCTTCGGCAAGGTCGACACCGAGGCCGAGCAGGCGCTCGCCGGCGCCGCCAACATCACCTCGATCCCGACGCTGATGGCCTTCAAGAAGGGCAACCTGGTCTTCTCCCAGCCCGGTGCGCTCCCGGCGCCCGCGCTGAAGCAGGTCATCGACGCAGTCGTCGAGCTCGACGTCGACAAGGCGCTCGCCGAGCAGTCCGGGGAGTCTGCGGAGTCCGGCGAGTAAGACCAAGCGGCGCCGCCCGACTCACATCAGGTTTGATAGCGCTGTGACCGAAGACGCCCACGACGAGCTCCTGCGCCTGCGCGGCAGCATCGACAACCTCGACGCCGCCCTTGTCCACCTTCTCGCCGAGCGCTTCAAGTGCACCGAGCAGGTCGGTCGGCTGAAGGCGCGCGCCGGATTCCCGCCTGCCGACCCCAATCGCGAGGCGGTCCAGATCGAGCGGCTCCGGAAGCTCTCCGACGATGCCGGTCTAGACCCCGAGTTCGCCGAGAAGATCCTCAACGTGATCATCGCCGAGGTGATCCGCAACCACCGGCAGTTCGTCGAGGACTGAGCGGCGGACCACCCCGGCCGAGTCAGCCGATCACCCGGTCCAGCCAGGCGTTCCAGAACCGGCGGTCCGGGTCGAAGCGGCGTACGAGCTCCTTGAAGTCCTCCCAGCGCGGGAAAGCGGCGCCGGGGTCCGCGGTGGCGAAGAGCTTGCCCCAGTGTGGCCGGGTGTCTGCCGGGAGCCGCTGCTCCAGGTCGGGCAGGAGTTCGCGTACGCCGACGGGGTCGGCGTTCCAGGTGAAGTGGAGCGCCAGGACGTCGGTGCCGTAGGCGGGGGAGAGCCAGCGGTCGTCGGCGGCGACGGCGCGGATCTCGCTCACCTGCAGCAGCGGCCGGACGCGGCCGGCGAGCGACCGGACGGCGTCGAGCGCCTCCTGGGCGCGTTCGATCGGCACCAGGTATTCGCTCTGCAGCTCTGCCCCTACGCTCGGCTGGAAGTCGAGCCGGAAGTGGGGCAGCCGCTCGTGCCACGGCCCAGGTGCGCCGAGCTGCTCGGTGCAGGGTGCGGGGTCCAGGCCGGGGACCACATGGCGCGGTTCGCTCGCGAGCACCGTCGCGGGGATCTCCGGAGCCGTTGAGAGCGACTTCGCCCAGACGCGGCCCACGGACCCGTCCGGCTCGTCGGTCCAACGGGTGAAGATCGACACCGAATAGGCCGCGCCGAGGATGTCGACGAGGTTTTCTCGCAGGTCAGCGTAGGTGAGACCTTCGTGGACCGTCTGCGCGATCTGGTAGGTCGCAGAGGTCAGCAGCTCGAGATGCGTCACGATCCCCAGGGCGCCGAGGCCGACCACGGCCCCGGCGAAATCGGGCGAGCCGGCCTCCAGGCGCACCAGGTCGCCCCGGCCGTCGACGATCTCGAGCGCGGTCACCGAGGTGGCCAGCGATCCGTTGCGGACTCCGGACCCGTGGGTGCCGGTGGCGACCGCGCCGGCGACCGAGATGTGGGGGAGCGAGGCGAGATTGGGCAGCGCCCGACCGCGCTCCTGCAGCCATGCGGTGAGCTCGCCGTAGCGCATCCCGCCCGGCACTCGGACGATGTCCCCGGCCAGGACCGGTGACCCCTCCAGGCCGTCGAGAGACACCAGCACGCCCGGGCTGTCAGCGAGATCGGTGAAGGAGTGTCGAGAACCCAGCGCGCGCAGCCGTGGCTCGCGCAGCACGAGGTGGCGTACGTCATCCACGGAACGTGGTCGCACGAGCTCGCGCGCGGTGTAGTCATAGCTGCGAGCCCACGTCGATCCGCAGGCCTCGGGGAGGGAAGGCATGCGACGGATCGTAGCGATGACACGCCCTTGTGGTCGGTGGTCTACTGGAGTTCGAGAACGTCGATCTGAGTGAGGGTAGATGAGCGAGCACGCAGCAGAGGCAGATCTCGAGGAGCAGGCGACCGCCGTCGTCACGGAGACCGTCGACGAGGAGGCGCCACTGGACGCCGAGGAGACGGTCTCCTCGACGCCGGACGACGTCGACGAGGCCGACTACGCCGAGCAGAAGCTCGACGCGGGCAGCCCCGACGACGACTACTGGGCCTAGGCCATGTCTTTTCCGGACACAGCCTAGGAGTTCTGCGGGAATCCCAGGTTGATCCCGCCGTGGGAGGGGTCGAGCCACCGGGTGGTGACCGCCTTCTCGCGGGTGAAGAAGTCCAGCCCGGCGGGGCCGTACGCCTTCGCGTCCCCGAACAGCGACGACTTCCAGCCGCCGAAGGAGTGGTAGGCGACAGGCACCGGGATCGGCACGTTCACGCCGACCATCCCGACCTGCACCTCCCGCTGGAACCGGCGGGCGGCGCCGCCGTCGTTGGTGAAGATCGCGGTGCCGTTGCCGTACTGCCCGGAGTTGATCAGCTCCAGGCCCTCCTCGTAGCCGGAGACGCGGACGACCGAGAGCACGGGACCGAAGATCTCCTCGGTGTAGACCGTCGACGTGGTCGGCACCCGGTCGACCAGCGTCGGCCCGACCCAGAAGCCGTTGGGATCTCCGTCCACCGCGATGCCGCGCCCGTCGACGACGACCTCGGCCCCGTCGGCAGCGGCGACGTCCACATAGCTCGCCACCTTGTCGCGGTGGGCGGCCGTGATCAGCGGGCCCATGTCGGTGCCCCGGGTGCCGTCGCCGATCTTGAGGGTGGCCATCCGTGAGGTGATCTTCGAGATCAGCGAGTCGGCCACCGAGTCGACCGCGAGCACCACCGAGATCGCCATGCACCGCTCGCCGGCCGACCCGAAGCCCGCGTTGACCGCCGAGTCGGCGACCAGGTCGAGGTCGGCGTCGGGGAGCACCAGCATGTGGTTCTTGGCGCCTCCGAGGGCCTGGACCCGCTTGCCGGCGGCGGTGCCGCGCTCGTAGACGTAGCGGGCGACCGGGGTGGAGCCGACGAAGGAGATCGAGGCGACGTCGGGGTTGTCGAGGAGGGCGTCGACCGCCTCCTTGTCGCCGTGGACGACGTTGAAGACCCCGTCGGGGAGGCCGGCCTCGGCCCACAGTTCCGCGATCCAGTTCGACGCGGTCGGGTCCTTCTCCGAGGGCTTGATCACGACCGCGTTGCCGGCCGCGATCGCAATCGGGAAGAACCACATCGGCACCATGGCGGGGAAGTTGAACGGGCTGATGATGCCCACCACGCCGAGCGGCTGCTTGAGGGTGGTCACGTCCACGCCGGAGGAGACCTGCTCGGAGACCGTGCCCTTGAGCAGGTGGGAGAGGCCGCAGGCGAACTCCACGACCTCGAGCCCGCGGGCGATCTCGCCGGCGGCGTCGGAGAGCACCTTGCCGTGCTCGGCGGTCAGGATCTCGGCCAGCTCGCCCTTGCGGGCGTTGAGCAGCTCGCGGAACTTGAAGAGCACGGCCGTACGCCGTGTGAGCGAGGCCTCGCTCCACTCCGCGAACGCCTTCTTGGCCGCCGAGACGGCGGTGTCGACGTCGGCGCCCGCGGCGAAGCGTACGCGCTTCTGGACGGTGCCGAGCGCGGGGTTGTAGATGTCGCCCAGACGGCTGCCGGTGCCGGGGTTGGTGGCCCCGCCGATCCAGTGGTCGAGGATGGGGAGATCGGTCATGTCATGCGTCCTTTGCGGGTTACAGCGAGCCGAGCACGTCGTCGTAGATCGAGATCGCCTCGGCGACCTCGTCGGGGGTGACGACGCACGGAGGCACCACGTGGATGCGGTTCTCCATGGTGAACGGGATCAGGTTGCGGGCGATGAGCTCGGACTTGATCCGGCCCATCGCAGCGGCCGGCAGCGGCTCCCGGGTCTCGCGGTCGGTGACGAGCTCGAGGGCCCAGAAGACGCCGGTGCCGCGTACCTCTCCGATCACCGGGTGCTTCTCGGCCAGCGCGGCGAGGCCCGGAGCGATGTGGTCGGTGCCGATGGTCGCGGCGTTGTCGACGATGCCCTCCTCGTTCATCGCCTCGATGGTCGCCACGATCGATGCCATCGCGAGGGGGTGGCCGGAGTAGGTGAGGCCGCCGGGGAAGACCTGGTCGTCGAAGGTCGCCGCGATCGGGTCGGAGATGATCACGCCACCGGCCGGTACGTAGCCGGAGTTGACGCCCTTGGCGAAGGTGATCAGGTCGGGGACGACGTCGTAGGCGTCCAGGGCGAGCCACTCGCCGGTGCGGCCGAAGCCGGCCATCACCTCGTCGAGGATGAGCATGATCCCGAACTCGTCGGCCAGCGCCCTGACCCCGGGGAGGTAACCCGGCGGCGGGATCATGATCCCGGCCGTGCCGGGGATGGTCTCGAGCAGGATCGCCGCGATCGAGCCCGGTCCCTCTGCCTCGATGACCCGGCGCAGGTGGTGAAGCGCGCGCTCGGCCTCCTGCTCGGGGGTGGTCGCCCAGAAGTCGGAGCGGTAGAGGTAGGGGCCGAAGAAGTGCACGTGGCCATGGGCGTACTCGTTCGGGATCCGCCGCCAGTCACCGGTCGCGACGATCGCCGCGCCGGTGTTGCCGTGGTAGGAGCGGTAGGTCGAGAGCACCTTGTCACGACCGGTGTGGATGCGGGCCATCCGGATGGCGTTCTCGACCGCGTCGGCGCCGGCGTTGGTGAAGAAGACCTTGTTGAAGCCCACCGGAGCGATGTCGGTGATCCGCTCGGCGGCCTCTCCACGAGCGAGGTTGGCCGCCGTCGGCGCCACCGTGGTCAGCGTCTCGGCCTGCTTCTTGATCGCCTCCACCACTCGGGGGTGCTGGTGGCCGATGTTGGTGTTGACCAGCTGGGATGAGAAGTCCAGGTACGTCCGCCCCGAGTGGTCCCACACCCGCGATCCCTGCCCGCCGGCGATGACCAGCGGCTTCAGGGAGGCCTGGGCGGACCAGGAGTGGAAGACGTGGGAGCGGTCGAGGTCGTAGGCGCGAGCGTCGAGGGCCGACGCGGTGGGAGCGGGCTCCGTGGTGGGCGCGCTCGTGCTTGTCTCGGTGCTGGTCAAAGCTGTCCCCTGGGGTGCGTGACGGACATGGATCTGACTCCTCACTCTACGCCCGGAGCAGCGAAGACGTCGTCGAATGTTGATGCTGATTACGACGGTATATCAGGGGTGGGGCTACGTTTTCGATACATTAATGCCACCATCGCAACGAAATCACGCGCCGGTCTCAAAATTTGGCGACCGCCGGGAGGTTGACGCGCGGGATCACCAGCTCGCCGTACGCCGCCAGGGTCTGGTCCATCGCGTCGTGCTGCAGATAGATGGCGAACTGGTCGACGCCGAGACTCTTGAGCTGCTCGAGCTTGGCGACCTGCTGCTCGACCGGGCCGAGGATGCAGAACCGGTCGACGATCTCGTCGGGCACGAAGTCGGTGTGGGTGTTCCCGGCTTGTCCGTGCTCGTTGTAGTCGTAGCCCTGGCGGTCCGTTATGTAGTCGGTGAGCGCCTGTGGGACCGCACCGCTCCCGTACTTGGCGACGATGTCGGCGACGTGGTTGCCGACCATCCCGCCGAACCACCGGCACTGCTCCCGAGCGTGCGCCAGCGCCTCGGGTGACCCGTCGGTGACGTACGCAGGTGCGGCCACGCAGAACGTCAGCGACTCCGGGTCGCGGCCGACGTCGGTGGCGGCCTTCTTGACCGCCCCGATCATCCACTCGGTGATGTCGGGGTCGGCCAGCTGCAGGATGAACCCGTCTCCGACCTCGCCGGCGGCCTTCAGTGCGAGCGGGCCGTACGCCGCGATCCACACCTCCAGCTCGGAGCGCTTCGCCCAGGGGAACTGCAGGGTGGTGCCGTTGACCTCGACCGGGCGCCGGTTGGCGAGCTCGCGGATCACCCGGGTCGCCTCGCGCATCTCCCGGATCGTCGAGGGCTTCCCGTTCAGCACCCGCACCGCCGAGTCGCCACGACCCATCCCGCACACGGTGCGGTTGCCGTACATCTCGTTCAGGGTCGCGAAGACGGACGCGGTCACCGTCCAGTCGCGCGTGGCTGGGTTGGTGACGAACGGACCGACCTTGATCGTGCGGGTCTCGGCGAGGATCTGGCTGTAGATGACGTACGGCTCCATCCACAGCAGGTGGCTGTCGAACGTCCAGACGTGGTCGAAGCCGTACGCCTCGGCCCGCTTCGCCAGGTCGACGACCCGCCAGACAGGCGGGTTGGTCTGGAGGACGACACCGAAGTCCATGCCGTCACACCAGGTACTGGGAGAGGTCGCGCTTGAGGTAGCTGCCGTGGCCCTTGGCGCCCTTGAACTCCCCGTCGGCCACGACGACGGACCCGCGGGAGAGCACCACGTCGACGTGTCCGTCGATCTCGTAGCCCTGCCAGGCGGAGTGATCCATGTTCATGTGATGGGTTCTGCCCTCCCCGACGCCGATGGAGGTGTGCCCGGCGGGGTCGTAGACGACGATGTCGGCGTCCGCGCCCGGCGCGATGACGCCCTTGCGGCCGTAGAGCCCGAACATCCTCGCCGGCGTGGTCGCGATCAGCTCCACCCACCGTTCGAGGGTGATCTGGCCGGTCACCACCCCCTGGTAGAGCAGGTCGACGCGGTGCTCGATCGACCCGATCCCGTTCGGGATCGCCCGGAAGTCGTCCTTGCCGAGCTCCTTCTGCTCCTTCATGCAGAAGGGGCAGTGGTCGGTGGAGACCATCTGCAGGTCGTTGGTGCGCAGGGCCTGCCACATCGCGTCCTGGTGGCCCTCCTCGCGCGAGCGCAGCGGCGTCGAGCAGACCCACTTGGCGCCCTCGAAGTCGCCCCACTCCTCCGACCTCGCGCCGAGCTGGTCCTCGAGGGAGAGGTAGAGATACTGCGGGCAGGTCTCGCCGAACACGTTCTTCCCGTGGTCGCGGGCCGCGGCCAGTTGCGCGACGGCCTGCTTCGCGCTGACGTGCACGACGTAGAGCGGCGCTCCGGTCACGTCGGCGAGCATGATCGCCCTGTGGGTGGCCTCCTCCTCCATCTGCCAGGCACGTGCGATGCCGTGGTAGTAGGGAGAGGTCTTGCCGGACTCGGCCAGCTGCGCGGCGAGCACGTCGATCGCCGGCCCGTTCTCGGCGTGCATCATGGTCAGCAGCCCGTGGTCGGTCGCCTTCTGCATCGCCCGCAGCACCTGCGCGTCGTCGGAGTAGAAGACACCTGGATAGGCCATGAACAGCTTGTAGGAGGTGATCCCCTCGTCCACGAGCGAGTCCATCGCCTTGAGCGCGTCGTCATCGACCCCGCCGACGATCTGGTGGAACCCGTAGTCGATCGCACAGTTGCCGGCGGCCAGCTCGTGCCAGCGCGCCAACCCGTCCTGTACGCGTTCGCCGTAGCGCTGCACCGCGAAGTCGATGATCGTGGTGGTGCCGCCCCAGGCCGCGGCCCGGGTGCCGGTCTCGAAGGTGTCGCTGGCGTTGGTCCCGCCGAACGGCAGCTGCATGTGGGTGTGGGCGTCGACGCCGCCGGGGATGACGTACTTCCCGGTCGCGTCGATGGTCAGGTCGGCCTCGATCGTCCCCAGCGGAGTCCTCCCGGGGGAGACGAGCGCGACGATCTTCTCGCCGTCCACCAGCACGTCAGCGGTGGTGCGGCCGGTCGATGAAACGACCGTCCCGCCTTTGATGAGCGTGATCACGGGGTGCTCCTTCTCTCCGCTGGTCGAGCCGCCGGAGCCGCTGGGCGGAGGCGTGTCGAGACCAACACGGTCGCGTTCAAGGTCGAGGGATGGCCGTATACGTATCCGGCCGTCGGTCGCGATAGAACTGCCAGTCGTCGCGCATCTCCTGGACCATGTTCATGTCCAGGTCGCGTACGAGCAGCTCCTCCTTCTCGCCCGAGCCGAGCTCGCCCACGTAGTTGCCGCGGGGGTCCACGATCTGCGACATCCCGTAGAAGTCGACGGCCTCGGCGCCGTACTCGTTGTCCTCCAGGCCGACCCGGTTGGGCGCGAGCACGAAGTAGCCGTTGGCGACCGCGGCAGCGGGCTGCTCGACCTCCCACAGCCGGTTGGAGAGTCCGGGCTTGGTGGCGTTGGGGTTGAAGACCATGTGGGCACCGTTGAGGCCGAGCTCGCGCCAGCCCTCGGGGAAGTGGCGGTCGTAGCAGATGTACATCCCCACCTTGCCGACCGCCGACTCGAAGACCGGGTAGCCCAGGTTGCCGGGGCGGAAGTAGAACTTCTCCCAGAACTTCTCCACGTGGGGCAGGTGGTTCTTCCGGTACTTGCCGAGGATCGTGCCGTCGGCGTCGACGAGCACGGCGGTGTTGTAGTAGACCCCGACCTCCGCCTCCTCGTAGATCGGCAGCACCATCACGATGCCCAGTTCCTTGGCCAGGCTCGCGAAGCGCTGCACTATGGCGCCGTCGGCAGGCTCGGCGTAGCGGTAGTACTTCTTGTCCTGGGTGATCCCGAAGTAGGGCCCGTAGAAGAGCTCCTGGAAGCACATCACCTGGGCGCCCTGTGCGGCGGCCTCACGCGCGAAGCCCTCATGCTTGTCCAGCATGGAGGCCTTGTCCCCGGTCCAGGTGGTCTGGCTGATTGCGGCTCTGACGATGCTCATGCAACTACCTCCCCCTAAATAGAAGCACGCCGCTGCGGCCCTTGGGGCCACAGCGGCGCTTTTGCCTGAAACGAGGCGGTGCTTGAAACTCTTCTGCTCTAGGGGGCCGTCGCCGGATGACGAACGACCACGTGCTCCACGGCCTTGGCGAGCTCCTCGCGGAGCTCGGGCGCGAGCTGGGGACAGTCGAGGGAGAGGAACAGCTCCATCGCCGAGCGGGTCGCGCGGGCACGTTCGCCGGGCGAGCGTTCGGGAAGGGTCGGCGCGATCTCGGCGAGGTGGGCGCTGGTCTCGACCACGGTGTTGCAGTCGTGCGGCGTGAGCGGGGCGCGGGCCTCCCGGCCGGCGCGGACGAGGACGCTGAGAACCTCCACCTTGGCGGCGGTGGTCAGTGACATCGCGCTCCTCGATGAGTCGAACAGATGCGACCCCACACCGTCCGCGTTGTGCGACAACATGTATCTCCTCGGTGGGACGTGTGCCTCCCCCAGAGGCACTCTCGTCCACTCCAACGAGCGGGGGAAGAGATCGGTGACGCCCTTGGGTGGTTTGTAACCCACCTGTGGGCCAACCCGTGAGTAGCCGACAGGTATGCGCTCAGGTCGTGGAGATCTTCTCGATCAGCGCGGTGGTCGAGATCGCCGGCGTACGCGGCAGGTAGACGACCTCGCAGATGTCCTTGAACTCGTCGAAGCGCCCCACCCAGTCATCGCCCATGACCAGGACATCGGCCTGGTGCTTGAGCAGGTAGTCGCGCTTGAGCTCGAGGCTCTCCTCGAGGAAGACCTCGTCGACCGGCTTCAGTGCGGAGACGATCGCCAGCCGCTCGTCCTCGCTGAAGACGGGGTAGCGGCTCTTCTTCTTGAAGTTGAGGGCGTCGGCCGAGACTCCGACCACCAGCCGGTCGCCGTATTCAGCCGCGCGCTGGACGATGCGCAGGTGTCCGACGTGGAAGACGTCGAAGGTGCCGAAGGTCAAGACCGTGCGGGGGACAGACATGCCCACCAATGCTGCCATATATGGACACCGTTTGTTCAACTGGCGTTCTACAATACGCCTCCTTCCGGGTGCCTCAGTGCGTCGATGCGCACCACGTGGTGCGACCCGGCACAATTGAGCCCATGAGTTCTCCTGGGGGCGTCGGGATCGGCGGTCTGATGGCCGAGACCGAGGCCGATGTCGTACGCCGCCAGGCACTGCGCCGGATGCGCATCGTCGCCACCGGGCTTTTGGTCGTGGCTGCCATCGTCTATCTGCTGACCATGGGGATGCACGGGTTCTGGGGGTTCGTGAATGCCGGTGCCGAGGCCTCCATGGTCGGCGCGATCGCCGACTGGTTCGCGGTCACCGCGCTGTTCCGCCACCCGCTGGGGTTGCCGGTGCCGCACACCGCCCTCATCCCGAAGCGGAAGGACGAGCTCGGCGCCAGCCTCGAGGAGTTCGTCCAGGACAACTTCCTGCAGGAGGAGACCATCCGCGAACGGCTCGGCGTCGCGATGCCGTCGCTGCGGCTCGCGCTGTGGCTCTCGGAGGAGCCCAACGCCAAGCGGGTCGTCGACGAGGTCTCCACCGTGGTCGCCGACGGGTTGTCCCGGATCAGCAACCGGCACATCGTCGAGATCATCCAGGACGGGTTCGTACCCCGCCTGCGCGAAGAGCAGATCGCGCCGCTTCTAGGCGGCACGCTGCAGGCGGCGCTGGACGACGGCGTACATCACGGCTTGGTCGACCTGGCGCTGGTCGAGCTGCACGGCTGGCTCGAGGAGAACGAGGAGATCGTCACCGAGGTGCTCGGTGAGCGGGCGCCCTGGTGGACGCCGCAGGTGCTGCGCGAGCCCGTGACCGCCCGTATCCACGTCGAGCTGGTCCGCTGGATCGCCGACATCCGCGACGACCCCGAGCACCGAGCCCGCAAGGCGATCGACGCCATGCTCGCCGACCTCGCCGACAACCTGCAGCACGACCAGGCGACCATGGAGCGTGCCGAGCGGCTCAAGGAGCGCGTCCTCGAACATCCGGGTGTCATCAACACCGCCATCTCCATCTGGGACGCACTGCGCCGCGCGCTGACCTCCTCGCTGCGTGACCCCGAAGGTGTCGTTCGCCTCCGCGCCCTCGACGAGGTCATCCGCTACGCCCAGAAGGTCGTCCTCGACGAGACGCTGCAGCGCCGCTACGACGCGCTCGCCTCCGATGTGGCCGTCTACGTCGTCCAGCGCTACGGCCGCGAGGCGACCACCGTCATCACCCACACGATCCAGCGCTGGGACGGCAAGCAGGCCGCTCGCCGCATCGAGCTCTTCGTCGGCCGGGACCTGCAGTTCATCCGTATCAACGGCACCATCGTCGGCGGCCTCGTCGGCGTCCTCATCCACACCGTCGCGGTCCTGATGGAGTGATGGGGGAGGATGGGCACGTGAGTGAGCATCAGAGCGAACCCTTCGACGTACCCATCTCCGACGAGATCATCAGGCTCGGTCAGTTCCTGAAGCTGGCCAACCTGGTCGAGGCCGGCTCCGAGGCGCGCCCGGCGATCACCGCCGGCGAGGTGAAGGTCAATGGCGAGATCGAGCTCCGCCGTGGCCGCCAGCTCCGTATCGGCGACGTCGTGGAGTACGCCGGCCAGGCCGCCCGAGTCTCCGACGAGGCCGACTTCGACGTCCCCTGGTGATTCCCGCCGAATCTGCACTTCTGGCGAGCCGAATCTGTAGTTTCGGAGGCCGAAAAGTGAGTTGTGGGCGACGAAACTAGAGTTTCGTCGCCGCGATGGCGAGCACGACGACCGAGCTGCTGAGGAACGCCACGGTCATCGCGACCGCGTCGAGAGCCCCGGCGCCCATCAACGTACGCCGCTCG
>NZ_JBEXSD010000090.1:0-17434 GCF_040613495.1 Nocardioides sp. NPDC006273
GAGTTCGGCCACGACCTCGGTCTGCCTGACTTCTACGACACCGCGGGCGGCGAGAACGGCACCGGCTTCTGGAACGACGTACTTCCGATCTGCCAGGCTCTACGAGAGCCTGGCGAACCGGTAGCACCGTCGGGTCGGCGGGTCAGTCGGCGAGCGGGAGATACACCCGGCTTCCCGCCGCCGCGAACTCCTTCGACTTCTCCAGCATCCCCGCCTCGATCTCCTCAGGGGAGGCGCCCTCCGTGCTGCCGAAGCGGTCGCGTACGTCCTGGCTGATCTTCATCGAGCAGAACTTCGGACCGCACATGGAGCAGAAGTGGGCGGTCTTGGCGTTCTCCGCCGGGAGGGTCTCGTCGTGGAAGCTCTCGGCGGTGACCGGGTCCAGCGAGAGGGCGAACTGGTCACGCCAGCGGAACTCGAAACGGGCCCTGGAGAGGGCGTCGTCGTGGTCTCGGGCGCCGGGGTGGCCCTTGGCGATGTCGGCGGCGTGAGCGGCGAGCTTGTAGGTGATGACGCCGGTCTTCACGTCGTCCCTGTCCGGCAGACCGAGGTGCTCCTTCGGGGTGACATAGCAGAGCATCGCGGTGCCGTGCATCGCGATCGTGGCCGCGCCGATGGCGCTGGTGATGTGGTCGTAACCGGGCGCGATGTCGGTTGCGAGCGGGCCCAGCGTGTAGAACGGCGCGCCGTGGCACCACTCCTGCTGGAGGTCGACGTTCTCCTTCACCAGGTTGAGCGGGACGTGGCCGGGGCCCTCGACCATCACCTGCACGTCGTGTCGCCAGGCTCGCTCCGTCAGCTCGGCGAGGGTGCGGAGCTCGGAGAGCTGGGCCTCGTCGTTGGCGTCGGCGGTGCACCCCGGCCGGAGCCCGTCACCGAGGGAGAAGGCGACGTCGTACTGCTTGAAGATCTCGCACAGCTCATCGAAGTGGGTGTAGAGGAAGCTCTCCTGGTGGTGCGCCAGGCACCAGCCGGCCATGATCGAGCCGCCTCGGCTGACGATGCCGGTGACGCGGTTGGCGGTGAGCGGGACGTAGCGGAGCAGTACGCCGGCGTGGATCGTCATGTAGTCGACGCCCTGCTCGGCCTGCTCGATGACGGTGTCGCGGAAAACCTCCCAGGTCAGCTTGTCGGCCTCGCCGTTGACCTTCTCCAGGGCCTGGTAGATCGGGACGGTGCCGATCGGGACCGGGCTGTTGCGCAGGATCCACTCGCGAGTGGTGTGGATGTCATCGCCGGTGCTGAGGTCCATCACCGTGTCCGCACCCCAGGTGACCGCGTGGGTGAGCTTGTCGACCTCCTCCGCGATGCTGCTGGTGACCGCGGAGTTGCCGATGTTGGCGTTGATCTTCACCAGGAAGCGCTTGCCGATGATCATCGGCTCGGACTCGGGGTGGTTGACGTTGTTGGGGATGATCGCGCGGCCCGCCGCGACCTCCTCGCGGACCAGCTCGGGGTCGCAGCTCTCGCGGACGGCGACGTAGGCCATCTCCTTGGTGATGATGCCCTGGCGCGCGTAGTGCATCTGGGTGACTGCGGTGGTCGAGCCTGTCGAGACCCCCTTCCGGGGCTGCCTGCGCTCGCCCTGCCACTCCTGGCTGGCAACGCCTCGGCGTACGGCGGTCTTGCCGTTGTCCCGGAGGTCTGTCGGGCGGCCCTCGTAGGGCTCGGTGTCGCCGCGCTCCTCGATCCATTCGAGGCGGCGCGGCGGGAGGCCCTGCTCCGGTCGGGATCCGGGGCCCTCGGTGCAGTAGCGGTCGAAGGTCTCGCCGTTGGTGAGCTCGACCCGGGTCACCGGGACCTTGAGGTCGCCGAGCTCGAGGCGGGTGTGGGCGGGGTGGACGGTCATCGGGTCTCCTTGGTGTGGGCGATCGGTCCCCGGCCTCTTCCGAGGGTCCAGGTCTTGCTGGCTCGAAGCTGTTGGGTGACGTACGCCGCGGCCTGCTCCGCCGCTTTGTGCAGCGTCGCGCCGTGGGCGAGATGGGCGGCCAGGGCTGAGCTGTAGGTGCAGCCGGTGCCGTGGTCGTTGCTCGTGGGGACTGCGGGGTGTGTGAGCGGGATCGGCTGCTTTCCAGGCTCGGCGAGCCAGTCGGTGCAGCTCCCGGTCGCCGCCGGATCGCCGCCGGTGACGATCACGGTCGCCCCGCTGGTCGAGCCGCCGGTCACCCCGCTGGTCGAGCCGCCGGAGCCGCTAGGCGGAGCCGTGTCGAGACCAATACGGCCGTCTCGACGCTCGATAGGAACCGTGTTGGTCTCGACACGCTCGCTGGCGCTCGCGGCTCGACCGACGAGAAAAACCAGTTCCTCGGCCAGCTGCTCGGGCGTCCCGTCGTGGCCGGCCAGAGCCCGGGCCTCATCGAGGTTGGGGGTGACGACGGTGGCGACGGGGAGCAGGTGGTCGAGGTAGGCACGACGTACGTCCTCTCCGCCAAGCACCGCCCCAGAGGTGGCGACAAGAACAGGGTCAACGACAACCGCGGGTTGTGAAGCTGAGAGTGGGCTATAGGTCACTCTCAGCTTCACAACCCGCTGCGCGACTGCCTCTACGGCTGCCGCCGTTCCGAGCATCCCGGTCTTGATCGCGGCAATGGGTAGGTCGTCGAGCACCGCATCGAGCTGAGCCTCGATGGTCGCGTGCGGAACGGGATGAATGTCGCTCACCCCGGTCGTGTCCTGGGCGGTGACCGCCGTGATCACGCAGGCTCCGTGGACCCCGAGCGCGGCGAACGTCGCCAGATCGGCGGCCGTGCCCGCCGCTCCCCCGGAGTCGGTGCCCGCGATGGTGAGCGCGACCGGCGGGTTCACGCGGTCACCTCCGGCTTCGGCGTCGTGGCGAGGACGGCCAGCAGGTCGCGTACGACCTCGGCGGGATCCTCGGCACGCATCACCGCACCCATCACGGCGACACCGTGGGCGCCGGCCGCCACGGCCTCGGCGGCGTTGTCCGGGGTGATCCCCCCGAGGGCGTACGTCGGGAGCGGCAGGTCACCGAACGCGGCCGGCCCGAGCGGCGGTCCGTAGCCGGGCTTGGACTCGGTCAGCGCGTACGGGCTGAGCATCGCGTAGTCGAACCCGTCCTCGGCGGCGGTGGCGACCTCTGCGGGGCTGTGGCAGCTGCGACCGCGGGTGTAACACGCTGTTACACCGTCTTCTCGCCCGTTAGAACGACCGGATAGTCCTACGAACGACGTGTTACCCCCATCGGCGGGGAGCTGCACCCCAGCCGCACCCGGCAGCAGGTCGTGCGCAGCGATGACCACCAGGCCGAGGTCGACGGCGGCCTTCGCCAGCCCGGCTCGCTGCTCCGGGGTCTCGTCGAGCTCACGGAGTACGACGTGGGTCAGGCCGGCCTCGGCGCAGGCCGCCAGCGTCGCGAGCAGGCTGCGGCCGAGCGGCAGCTGGGAGCGGTCGGTGAGGACCAGCAGTCGAGGTAGCTCGGTCATGGGGTTCGGGGTCCCCGCGGCGCCCGGAGCGAAGCGAGGACGTCGTGGGGTGCTCATGCGATCCGGCCCTCCATCGGTGAGGACGCCCGGGCGACCGCCTGTCGCGGGATCCGGCCAGCGCCGCCGGCGGCGTGTCCGGCCTCGACCGCCAGCCTCAGCGCGCGGGCCATCCCGACCGGGTCGTCGGCTCGGGTGACCGCGGTGGCGGCGAGGACGGCAGCGCAGCCGAGCTCCATCGCCAACGCCGCGTCCGAGGCGGTCCCGACCCCGGCGTCGAGCACGACCGGCACGTCGACCGCTGCCACGACGGCCTCGATGGCATGGGGGTTGAGGATGCCCAGCCCCGACCCGATCGGCGAGCCGAGCGGCATCACCGCCGCACAGCCGGCGTCGGCGAGCCGGCGGGCGAGGACGGGGTCGTCGGTGGCGTACGGAAGGACCGTGAAGCCCTTGCGGACCAGTTGTTCGGCAGCCTCGACGAGCTCGACGGCGTCGGGCATCAGCGAGGTCTCGTCGCCGATCACCTCCAGCTTCACCCAGTCGGTCTCGAGCGCCTCGCGCGCGAGCTCGGCGGTCAGCACCGCCTCGCGCGCCGAGAGGCAGCCCGCGGTGTTGGGCAGGATCGGCACCTTCGCGGCGCGGAGTGTCTCGAGCAGCCCGCCGGTCGCCGTCGAGGACGTACGCCGCATCGACACCGTCACCAGACCCGGCTCGGCCGCGTCGATGACCGCAGGGAGCAGGGCCAGGTTGGGCAGCCCGCCGGTGCCGAGGAAGAGGCGCGAGGAGATCTCTCGTCCGGCAATCCTCAAGACGTTGCTCATCCGCCCTGCACCGCCGTCACGATCTCGACGACATGGCCGTCCTGGAGCGTCCAACGCGCCCAGTCGTCGCGCGGCACGATCTCCTCGTCCACAGCGACGGCGATGCCGCTCGGCCGCCGGTCGCCGGTCCTGGCCTCGAGCAGGTCGGCGACGGTCCCGCTGACCTCCATCGGCTCGCTGTTCACGGTGATCTTCATCCGTCCTCCTTCATCCGGAACCGGCGCGGATCGACCGCGGGCTCCACTGAACCTGTCTCGATGTGATCGGCCACCAGCTGCGCTATGAGGGGCGCCAGCAGGACCCCGTTGCGGTAGGCACCCGCGGCGAGCACGACGCCCGGCTCCTGGGTCGGGCCGATCAAGGGGAGGTTGTCGGCGGTCCCGGGCCGGTCGCGCGAGGTCACCTCGACCACGCTGGCCCGGTCGAGGGCCGGGAGCACCCGGCGCGCGGAGTCGAGCAGCCGCCACACGCCCTCGACCGTCGGCAGCAGCGGACCGTCGCGCTCCTCGGAGGTCGCTCCGACGACCACCTCGTCACTCTCGGTCCGCGGCACGACGTAGACCTGCTCGCCGTGGACCCAGGCCCGCACCGTCCGTTCCACCCGCTCCTGCGTCCGCAGGCGCACCACGTCGCCACGCACCGGCCGGATGAGGGAGGAGTACGGATCGGGGAGTCGCGTGCCGGTCGCGATCACGGTGACCGTGTTGGTCTCGAGCCGCCCAGCGGATTCGTCGGTCGAGCCCGATTCGTGAGGAACGAACGAATCCGTGTCGAGACCAACACGGTCACCGACCCGATCGAGCAGTGCAGCGACGACCGCACGCGGGTCGACGGAATGGTCCTCGGCGAGGTAGGCCCCACCGGCGACGCGGCCGAGGCCGGGTTCGCGGGCGAGCAGCTCGCGGCGTACGAGTCTCTCGTAGGAGACGCCGGCGAGGTCGAGCACCGCGAGCTGCCGCTCGACCTGCTGGACGTCCCCGGCGTCGACGCCGGCCAGGACCGTCCCGCGGGTGTGGATCGGCACGCCGAGACGGGCGGCGAACGCCGGCCAGAGCGACAGCGACGACAGGCAGAGCCGGGTCAGGTCCTCCTCGCCGTGCCAGGCCTCGCCGGCGGGGCTGAGCATCCCGGCCGCGGCGTACGACGCTCCCGAGCCCGGCGCGGGATCGACGACCGTGACGTCATGGCCGCGGCGGATCAGCTCGTCGGCCACGGACAGCCCGACGATCCCGGCACCGAGGATTCGCACCCGCATCAGCCGACCGCTTCCACGAGCTCCTTCGCGGCTTGCAGCGGATCGGGTTGTCGCCAGAGACCGCCGATCACGGCGACCCCGTGGGCGCCGGCGGCACGCACGGCGGCGGCCACTCCGGCGGAGATGCCGCCGATCGCGATCAGCGGCAGCACACCGGTCGCCGCCGTGACCGCGTCGACGCCCAGCGGGTCGGGGAGCCCCGACTTGGAGGAGGTCGCGAAGACCGGCCCGAAGCCGGCGTAGTCCGCGCCCGCGCCGGCGGCCGCCTCGACCGCGGCGCGGTCGCGGCAGGTCGCCCCGATGACCAGCCCCGGAGCGACCGCGTCGGCGATCCGGCGGGCATCGGCCACCGGCAGGTCGGCGGCACCGAGGTGGACACCGTGTGCACCGGCCGCGAGCGCCACATCGAGCCGGTCATCGACGACGACGCAGGCCTCGTACGCCGCGACGAGCTCCATCACGGTCGCGGCCAGAACCACCAGCTCACGTGTGGTCGCAGTCTTGTCGCGTACTTGAAAGCCATCGACCCCTGCCGCGGCAAGGGCGGGCAGGAGAGTCAGGTCGTCGGTCGTGGAGACCAGGCAGAAGAGCCTCGGGAGTGCGTGCAACACGTCAGGTCACTTCCTTCGCCGGCATTATCCGGATCAGGTACGACGGTCGGAGCAGCTACAGCTCCCTCTCAGCCCGCTGCCGCGGACTCCCGTGTGGTTGGGTCCCTTTCACTGTAGCGGAGACCTGGGCCCCTTTCGCAAGGGGTTCACGCCGATCCCGACGTCTGCGGCGAGCGCTGCGCCAGCGGCTTGAGTTCACAGGCCTCCGCGAACCCGTCGGACTCGATGCCCAGCGCGATGTTGCCACGGGTGGTGAAGTTGGCGAACGCGATGACCGCGGTCAGCTCGACCACCGCCGCCTCCCCGAGCTGCTCGCGCAGGCTCGCGACCATCTCGTCGGTCACCGTCGGCTCGGTGTGGCTCATCGCCTCGGCGTACGCCAGCACCTCCCGCTCCAACGGGGTGAAGACGTCCGACTCCTGCCAACGCGGCACCTCTCGCGCCTTGTCGAGGTCGAGTCCCTTGTTGTGCGCCTCGAAGTAGTTGTAGTCGAGGCACCAGGTGCATCCGATCAGCGACGCGACCGCCATGTGGGCGTACGTCTTCAGGTCCTCGTCGCAGGCGTCCCACTTCTTCACCTTCGAGCCGAGGCCAGACATCCCCATCAGCACCTTCTGGTTGTGCCAGTAGACGCCGATCGAGGTCGGCACCGTACCGAGCATCTTCTTCGCGAACCGCTTGATCACGATCCCTTTGAGGCCAGTGACCTCCGCCGGCGGGATCCGGGTCGTACCAGTCATGATCTCCTCCTGTATCCAGCCCGATGAAGGGCTCTCGGTACGTAGACGGAGGAGCCGTGTCGATTGTGACACCCGACGCGGCGTAGCCTATTGGCTCGTGGCTGACGTTGAGTTCCGGTACTCCGACCTCCTCCCGACCGGTAAGGACGACACTCCTTACCGGCTGATCAGCAGCGAGGGGGTGGAAGAGGTCGAGGTCGACGGGCGTAAGTTCCTGAAGGTCGACCCCGAGGCGATCCGCCGGCTGACCGCCGAGGCGATGAAGGACATCAACCAGTACCTCCGTCCGGCCCACCTCAAGCAGCTGCGCAAGATCATCGACGACCCCGAGGCCTCCGGCAACGACCGCTTCGTCGCGCTCGACCTGCTCAAGAACGTCAACATCTCCGCCGGTGGGATCCTGCCGATGTGCCAGGACACCGGCACCGCGATCGTGATGGGCAAGAAGTCCGAGGGCGTACTGACCGGCTCCGACGACGCCGAGACCGTCAGCCGCGGTGTCTTCGACGCCTACACCAAGCTCAACCTGCGCTACTCCCAGCTCGCGCCGCTGACCACCTACGAGGAGAAGAACACCGGCTCCAACCTGCCCGCGCAGGTCGAGATCTACTCGACCGCCGAGGGCGAGAACGGCCCGGAGTACAAGTTCCTCTTCATGGCCAAGGGCGGCGGCTCGGCCAACAAGTCGTTCCTGTTCCAGGAGACCAAGGCGATCCTGCACCCCGACCGGATCCTGAGCTTCCTCGACGAGAAGATCCGCTCGCTCGGCACCGCCGCCTGCCCGCCGTACCACCTCGCCGTCGTCATCGGCGGGACGTCCGCGGAGTTCGCCCTGAAGACGGCCAAGTACGCCTCGGCCCACTACCTCGACAACCTGCCGACCGAGGGCTCGATGAGCGCCCACGGCTTCCGCGATGTTGACCTGGAGGAGAAGGTCTTCGAGCTGACCCAGTCCTTCGGCATCGGCGCCCAGTTCGGCGGCAAGTACTTCTGCCACGACGTACGCGTCGTCCGACTCCCCCGCCACGGCGCCTCCTGCCCGGTGGCGATCGCGGTCTCCTGCTCCGCCGACCGTCAGGCGCTGGGCAAGATCACCCGCGACGGGGTGTTCCTCGAGCAGCTCGAGACCGACCCGGCGCAGTACATGCCGGACGCCGGGATGGCCGAGGAGATCGCGGCCGGCGAGGTCGTGGACATCGACCTCAACCAGCCGATGTCGGAGATCCTGGCGACCCTCTCCCAGCACCCGGTCAAGACCCGGCTCTCCCTGTCCGGCCCGATGGTCGTGGCCCGCGACATCGCGCACGCCAAGATCAAGGAGCGGCTGGACGCCGGCGAGGAGATGCCGGAGTACATGAAGAACCACCCGGTCTACTACGCCGGCCCGGCCAAGACGCCGGAAGGCATGGCGAGCGGCTCCTTCGGCCCGACGACTGCCGGCCGGATGGACTCCTACGTCGAGCAGTTCCAGGCCGCCGGCGGCTCGATGGTCATGCTCGCCAAGGGCAACCGCTCCAAGGTCGTCGCCGAGGCCTGCGGGACCTACGGCGGCTTCTACCTCGGCTCCATCGGCGGCCCGGCCGCCCGGCTGGCGCAGGACTGCATCAAGTCCGTCGAGGTGCTCGAGTACCCCGAGCTCGGTATGGAGGCGGTCTGGAAGATCGAGGTGGAGAACTTCCCCGCCTTCATCGTGGTCGACGGCGAGGGCAACGACTTCTTCATCGACCCGGCCGGAACCACCACCGTCCCCCTCAGCGGGATCAGGGTGCGCTCGAAGGAGCGCTGAGCGGGCGTCCGCCGGCGTTGAGCCTCGGCGTTGCGGGACGACTGATCCTGCTGGAGGCCACAAACGCGCTTGAGGCCCTTGCGACACGCCGACATGCGGCGTGTCGCGGGGGTGTTCGGTGGGCCCTATGGCCGCCGCTGACGTCGGAGCAGTCCGAAGACCTACGAAGCCGCGGCAGGTCCCGGACCGCCCCCAGAGTCCCTAGACGTCGTTGTCACGCCGATTCTCCGGCGGCGCCTCGCTCGGCCCGGACCCCTGTGTGTCCGGACTGCCCGACTCCGAGTCGGGGTAGCCAGCGGTTGCGTCCGACGGGGCGATCGGCGTACTGCTCTCGTCCTCGTCGAGACGCTCGGTCTCGGAGACCTGCCCGTCCCCACCGGTGTAGTCGGGGTCGTCCGGCCCCTCTGCGGGAAGCTGCTGATGGCTCATGTCTCCTGCGGTACCCCGCAACGGCCCCAACGGCACCTCTCAGTTGCTGCCGACCGGTTTCCACTCCCGTCTGAGCAACCCGAGGACCCACGAGTCCGAGACGTCGCCGTTGACGATGCAGTCCTCGCGCAGCGTCCCCTCCAGCCTGAACCCGAGCTTCTCCAACACCCGGGCGCAGGGGGCGTTGCGGGTGTCGGCCTCCGCCTGGACCCGGTTCAGGTCCAACGTGTCGAAGGCCCAGGCCAGCAGTGCGCCGGCGGCCTCGGTCGCGAAGCCGTGCCCCCACGCGTCCTCGTTGAGGCAGAAGCCGAGGGACGCGCTGCGGAACTCGGGGTCCCACGAGTTGAAGGTGCACCAGCCGAGGAACGCAGAGTCGCGTTCGATGGCCACCCGCACCCCACTCTCCTCCTCCGCCATCTCACGAGACCTCACGATGAACTGGTCCGCGCGCGTGCGCTCTGTCCACGGCGGTGAATCCCAGTAGCGCAGCACGTGGGCGTTGCTCTGCAAAGCGAACAGCTCGTCCGCATCGGATTCGGCGAACGGACGCAATCTCAACCGCGCCGTGACGAGCGTTGGTGTGGCCAGCGACATGGCTCCATGCTGTCAGCCGCGATGGCTCGACGCACCAGGTTTCAGCGCATCGAGCCCGTCCTCATTCAAGCCCGAGCGCCGACTTCGCTTCCCGCCATGCCTCGGGGCTGCCGGCTGCCAAAAGACCCTCACGACGATCCGTCGGGTCGTACGCCGCACCGTCCAGGCGGGCCACGACCCCGCCAGCTTCTCTCAGCATCAGGGCGCCGGGGGCGTGGTCCCAGGGCAAAGTACGCCAGTACAGCATGAAGTCGCCGTCGCCCCTGGCGAGTGCGGGGTACTCGATGCTGGCGGCGGTCGCCCGCGGCTCCAGCGTCCCGAACCGATGCTCGTTTCGCTCGATCACAGCGCGGACATCGACTGGCAGGAACCGCTTCATGACCGCGCCCTCGAGGCTGCTCGAGGACCGTCTGACAGCGAGGCGTTCTCCTGATTCGGTCTCCCACGCGCCAGCCCCTTGTTCGGCAACGAAGGTCCGGGAGTGCTCGGGCTGATGGATGATTCCGAGCACGGTCTCGCTGTTGACGACCAGCGCAGCCATCACTCCGTAATCCGGCGAGCCAGCTGCGAAGGCGCCGGTGCCGTCGAGCGGGTCGAGCAGCCACACCGGCCGCTCGCCGGAGAGGTGGCGAAGCAATGTCGGGTTCTCAGCGGCGGCTTCCTCCCCGATCACGACGCTTCCCGGCACCGCAGCGCACAGGCGAGCAGAGAGCGCACTCTCGCATTCCTGATCGGCAACGGTGACCACTTCACCAGGCGACTTCTCCCATATGTCCGCAGTCGTCAGCGCACGGAACCTAGGTCGCAGGTAACAGGTCGCGGCCTCACGTACCTCAGCGACCACTCGTTCCACGTCGTAGCCCACGGGGGTAAACGTACGGCAGACCGCTCGTACGGCAGACCGCCAGTTTCGGCAGCCCTGGTGGGCCCATCACGTTGTCGGTGGTCGCTCTCATACTGGCAGTCATGGACGCAGTCGAGGCGCTGGAGCAGCTGGGTGGGATCGCCCGCGCTGCCGACATCGTCGCGCTCTCCAGTCGACGCCGCCTCCGCACCGCGGTGTCGAACAAGGTGATCATCCATGTCGACCGCGACCGCTACGCCCTTCCAGTGACCGACCTCGGCCGTCGGCTCGCGGTGAAGCACAACCTCCACCTCACCCATCTCAGCGCCGCGCTCCATCACGGCTGGGAGGTCCGTGCGTCTCCCAGCGTCCCGCAGCTCCTCCTGCCGAGCGGACAGGAACAGCCGACCAGCAAGGCCAGGTTCTGGACGTACGACGCCCGGCGCGAGGACTTGGACGGCTGGTCCACAGGACCGCTGCTCACCGTCATGCTGTGCGCTCGCGATCTGCCTTTCGCAAGCGCGCTGACCGTCGCCGACTCGGCACTGCGCCACGGCTCGCTGACACACGAAGAGCTCGTCACCGCCAGCCACACCTGGCGTGGCGGCAACAAGGAGCAGGTCGAGAAGGTCGCAGCCCACGCCAACGGCTCGGCCGCCAACGCATTCGAGTCTGGCCTACGCGCAATCACGGCGACTGCGGGCTACGAGTTCATCCCGCAGTACGAGGTGCGCGTTGGCGCGCTGACGGTGCACCCCGACCTCGTCGACCCGATCAACGGCCTCATCCTCGAGGCCGATTCCTGGGACTTCCACGCCGACCGCGAGGCGCACGACCGCGACTGCCAGCGCTACACGATGCTCGCCGCCGACGGCTGGATCGTGCTGCGGTTCACCTACGACCAGGTGATGTTCCAGCCCGAGTACGTGCTGAGGTGCATCGAGATGGCGCTGGCCCAGCGATCTGCGGCAGCCTGACCCCGGCCCCAAGAGGCCCAGAATCCAACCGCGACACGCCTGGCAACGGCGTGTCGCGCGTCGGTTTCAGAGTGCCCGTGGCCCCTAGGTGACTCATCGTCACGCCGAGTCGGGGCCGCGGAGGTCGGTGACCTCGACACGCTTGACGCGGATGCCCCAGTCCTCGCAGGAGCGGCGAGTGGCGTCGTACGCGACGTCCGTCAGGCGCTGGGCAGAAGTGAGGAACTCGTCCTGGCCGACGATTCCGGCGAACTCTCGCAGTGCCGCACGCACGGCACGTTCGAGCTGCTGCCGGGGCTTGTCGACGCGGTAGGCGACCGACGGATCCTCGAACTCGAAATAGACGTCCACGACCGCCTCGCAGACGTGGTGGTCGCGGCAGACGAGCGGCTCCCGCATCGACAGCACCTGCTCGCGCATGTCGAACCGAGCCACGACCCGGTCGAGCAGCGGCACAACGGTGTTGAGACCGGGCCTCAGCGTCGCCCGGAACCGGCCGCCGCGCTCGATCACGACGCAGGTCGCCGCCGGGACGATCTTGACGCTCATCAGCATCCCGACGACGACCACGACGACAAGCAGCACGACCACGAGACCCGGCGACATGCCGGTCAGATTACCGGCACCCCTCAGCCGATGATGCGGTCCGCGCGGGCGGACTCCTCCTTGGCCTGCTCGACGGCCTTGGCGGCCTCCTCATGAGCCTCACGCTGGGCCTGTTCGATGGCGTCGCGCGGAGTGGGGACGGGCGGCGTACGTCGTTCGCTCTCGTTCCTGTCGCCGTTGCCGTTGCCGTTGCCCACAGACTTGGAGGCGCTGTCGGCGAAGGCGCCGGTGACCGTACGCATCGCCTCGGTCAGCTCGCCGGGGATGACCCAGAACGAGTTGCCGTGCGCGGCGAGCGAGGGCAGCATCTCGAGGTACTTGTAGGCGAGGACCTTGGCGTCGGCGTCGTTGGCGTGGACCGCCTGGAAGACCCGCTCGAGGGCGTTGGCCTCACCGTCGGCCTCGAGCACCCGGGCCTGCTGGTTACCTTCCGCCTCGAGGATGGACTTCTGCCGGGTGCCTTCGGCCTCCAGGATCAGCGAGGCCCGCTTGCCTTCGGCGTGCAGGATCGCGGCGCGCTTGTCACGCTCGGCGCGCATCTGCTTCTCCATCGCCTCCTTGATCGAGGCCGGCGGGTCGATCGCCTTGATCTCGACCCGGTTGACCCGGATCCCCCACTTCCCGGTGGCGTCGTCGAGCACCTCGCGCAGGCGGACGTTGATGGTCTCGCGAGACGTCAGGGTGGACTCCAGGTCCATCGATCCGATCAGGTTTCGCAACGTGGTCACGGTGAGCTGGTCGATCGCCTGCAGGTAGTCGGCCACCTCGTAGGCGGCCGCCCGCGGGTCGGTGATCTGGTAGTAGAGCACCGTGTCGATGGCGACCACGAGGTTGTCCTCGGTGATGACCGGGCGCGGGTTGGAGGAGTAGACCTGCTCACGAACGTCCAGCTTGGTATTGACCCGGTCCACCAGCGGGATCACGAAGTTCAGCCCCGGCTGCAAGGTCCCCCGATAGCGCCCGAAGCGCTCGATGTTGTAGCGCCGCGCCTGTGGCACGATCCGCACCGTCGAGGCGACCGCACCCACCACCAGCGCGACCAGGACCAGAACTATCAGCAGAAGCTCCATGTCGTACGTCCTTCCTAGGGCGAGAGCGACAGCGGGTCGCGCGGGTGCACGAGCGCAGTCGCGCCTTCGATCTCGAACACGTCGACCCGGCATCCGACCGGGATGACCAAGTCCTCGTCGTAGGGCCGGGCCGACCATTCCTCACCGGCGAGGCGCACCAGGCCGTGGTCGAAGCTCACCTCGGAGAGGACGACCGCCTGACGGCCGACCAAGGCATCGGTGCCGTCGCGCACCGGCGGCGGCAGAGCCAGATGTCGTCGCGCCACCGGCCGCACGAGCAGTACGCTGCCGCCGCCCGCGAGCACGAAGACGAGCGCCTGCACGAGCACCGGCGCCCCGAGCGCCGCGCTCCCGGCAGCGAGGAGCGCCCCGCCGGCGACGAAAGCGAACGCCAGCGTCATCGTGAACGCCTCGGCCACTCCGAGCAGCACGGCGACGATGATCCAGAAGATCGACCACATAAGCCCACCAGCCTCGGTTTCCCACCAGCGTACTCCCGGTGTGGTGACGGTCACACCCGTTCAGTCGGAGTTGTTCCGCCCGTTCAGCAGCGGCAGACCCACCCACAGGGACAGGAACAGGATCAGGACCCCCACGGCGGCGACGACGGCGATCGCGAACGAGACGACGACGTCGAAGACGAGCAGCACCACGAGCGCAGAGACGATCGCGAAGCCCACCAGCCCGGCCCGGGCGCAGGCGTGCGAGGCCCGCACCAGCCACGGCCGCTGCCGGCGCCGGAACAGAATCCGGTGGAAGGAGACCGGGGCGACGATGAGGCAGGTGGTGATGACCGAACCGACCAGCACGACGAGATAGATCGTCTTCTGCTGGTCGTTCAGATCGGGGAAGCGCGGCGAGAAGGGCACCGTCAGCAGGAAACCGGTCAGGATCTGCACGCCCGTCTGCAGCACTCGTAGTTCTTGGAGGAGCTCGTTCCAGTTGCGGGTGATGCGCTCCTCCGGCCGCTCGTCCGGGCCTCCTCCCTCGACCGGGCGACCGCTCGCGCCGCTGGTCGCCATCAGAAGACCGGCCGTCCTCCAGTCACCCCGAGGACGGTCCCGGAGACGTAGGACGCCTCCGCGGGCGAGGCCAGGAAGACGAACGCCGGTGCGACCTCGGCCGGCTGGCCGGCACGCCCCAGCGGAGTGTTCGCCCCGAACTGCTCCACCTTCTCCGGCGCCTGCGTCGCAGGCTGCAGCGGCGTCCAGATCGGCCCTGGAGCCACCGCGTTCACCCGGATCCCCTCGGGCCCGAGCTCAGCGGCCAGGTTGACGGTGAAGTTGTTGATCGCCGCCTTGGTCGCGGCGTAGTCGAGCAGGCTGGTCGAGGGTTCGTACGCCTGGATCGAGGCGTTGTTGATGACGCAGCCGCTGCGCTCCTGCAGGTGCGGCACGGCCGCTCGGGTCAGCCAGAGCAGGGCGTACAGGTTGGTCTTGAAGGTCCGGTCGATCCGCTCGTCGTCCATGTCGGTCAGGCCCTTGTCGCGGGCGAACTGGTAGCCGGCGTTGTTGACCAGGATGTCCAGGCCGCCGAGCTCCTGCACGGTGCGTTCGACGGCCTCGTCGCACGCCTCGCGCTCGCGCAGGTCGATCGGCATGGCCAGGGCCGCATGTCCGGCGTCCTCGACGAGCTTCGAGGTCGTCTGCGCATCCGGCTCCTCCTCGGGGAGGTAGGTGAATGCCACATCGGCTCCCTCGCGGGCGTACGCGAGGGCGACCGCGCGACCGATGCCGGAGTCACCGCCGGTGATCAGCGCGACCTTTCCGTCGAGGCGGCCGTGGCCTTCGTAGCTGGACTCACCGTGGTCGGGCAGCGGGTCCATCTCGCCGGTGAGGCCGGGAGGCTCCTGCTGCTGGGCTGGGAACTGGGTGTTGTCATCGCTCATGTCGGGTCCGGTACCCATATCCGACACAATGGAGACCGTGAGCGGGACTGAATCGGTGATAGTCGAGACGACCGGAGCGAGGTCGGATGGCGAGCTTGCTCGTCCATCCGCGCCGAGCGAGGGAGTAAGCGCGCGCAGCGCGCACGGTGGCCTGGCCCTGCGGCACCGGGCGGACGGCCACCTGGAGCTGCGGGCCAACGGGATCTTCGTGATGGACACCCGGGAGACCTCGACCGAGAAGGCGCTCGCGACGCGTGCGCTCGAGCTCCACGCGCAGCCCGGAAAGGTGCTCATCGGTGGCCTCGGCCTCGGCTTCACTCTCGAGGCGGCGCTGACCGACCGGCGCGTCGAGGCGGTCACGGTCGTCGAGATCGAGCCGCGCCTGGTCGAGTGGATGCGCACCGGGACGATCCCCCACGGTCCCGACCTCCTGAGCGACGAGCGCGTCCACATCGAGGTCGCCGACGTGGCCGTGGTCCTGCGGGAGAGCCGGGCCGAGGCGTACGACGTCGTGCTGCTGGACGTCGACAACGGCCCCGGCTACCTGGTCCACGACGCCAACGGAGCGCTCTACGAGGCGCCCGCGCTGGCCCATGCGCGGCGGGCCACCGCCCCGGGTGGCACGGTGGTGGTGTGGTCGGCGGCGGAGGCTCCGGCGCTGCTGGAGGTGATGACGCAGGTCTTCGACCATGCCGAGGCACACTCCTACCCCGTCGACCTGCAGGGGCACGAGGAGACCTACTGGCTCTACGTGGGCTGGCTCTCTACCGGCGGGGTCTCGCCAAGGAATGGCACCAACTAGTCAAAGGTTGAACCAGACATGGACGACATGAGCTTTCGCATCGAGCACGACTCCATGGGTGAGGTACGAGTCCCGAAGGACGCGCTCTGGCGTGCCCAGACCCAGCGGGCCGTGGAGAACTTCCCCATCTCGGGCACACCCATCGAGCCGGCGCTGATCCACGCGATCGGCCACGTGAAGGCCGCTGCCGCCAAGGCCAACTTCGACCTCGGCGTGCTCCCCGGCGACAAGGCCGAGGCGATCATCGCGGCCGCGGGCGAGATCTCCGAAGGTCGCCACGACGACGCCTTCCCGATCGACGTCTTCCAGACCGGGTCCGGCACGTCGTCCAACATGAATGCCAACGAGGTCATCGCCTCGCTGGTGGCGCGGGCCGGGCGGGACGTGCACCCCAACGACCACGTCAACGCCTCGCAGTCCTCCAACGACACCTTCCCGACCGCGATCCACGTCGCCGCGGCGGTCGCCGTCACCGAGCAGCTGCTGCCCGCGATCGACGTGCTGGCCGACTCCCTCGAGGCGAAGGCCGAGGAGTTCGCCGGCCTGGTGAAGTCGGGGCGTACGCATCTGATGGATGCCACGCCGGTCACCCTCGGCCAGGAGTTCGGAGGGTACGCCGCCACCGTCCGCTACGCGGCCGAGCGACTCGAGTCCGTACTGCCCAGGGTGCGTGAGCTCGCGCTCGGCGGCACCGCGGTCGGCACCGGCATCAACACGCCCGCCGGCTTTCCGCAGTCAGTGATCGCCGACCTCGCCAACCGCACCGGTCAGCCGTTCACCGAGGCCCGCAACCACTTCGAGGCCCAGGGCACCCGCGACTCGCTGGTCGAGCTGTCCGGGGTCCTGAAGACGATCGCGGTCGGGCTCATCAAGATCAACAACGACCTGCGCTGGATGTCGTCAGGCCCCACCACCGGCCTGGCCGAGATCCACCTGCCCGATCTCCAGCCGGGCTCCTCGATCATGCCCGGCAAGGTCAACCCGGTCGTCCCCGAGGCGGTCTTGATGGTGGCGTTCCAGGTGATCGGCAACGACGCCGCGGTGACCGCCGCCGGAGCCTCCGGCGCCTTCGAGCTCAACGTCGCCATGCCGGTGATGGCCCGCAACGTCCTGGAGTCCATCCGCCTGCTCTCGACCGCCATGACCGTCCTCGCCGAGCGCACCGTCGACGGGATCGTCCCCGACACCGAGCGTCTGCGCGGCTACGCCGAGTCCTCCCCCTCGATCGTCACGCCGCTGAACAAGTACATCGGCTACGAGGCCGCCGCCAAGGTCGCCAAGCAGGCCCTCGCCGAGGGCGCCACGATCAAGGACACCGTCATCGAGCTCGGCTACGTCGAGAACGGCACCCTCACCGAGGCCCAGCTGGACGAAGCCCTGGACGTCGAGTCGATGACCCACCCCTGAATCGCCGAGTCGGCTCGTCCTGACCGATTCAAAGGCCGAGTCGGCTCATCCTGACCCGAAATCTCGTCGAGTCGGCGCGTCATGACGCGCCGACCGTGCCCTCGTCGAGGTGCACCCGTGGCCACACCAGCCAGGCGAAGAGCGGCGGCACGACGATGGCC
>NZ_JBEXSD010000091.1:0-16919 GCF_040613495.1 Nocardioides sp. NPDC006273
CCCGGGCGCCACCGATGAAGACGGCCGCCGCGAGCACGACGAGGATCACCACCAGCGCCGCGAGGACGGTGTTGACCCGCCCCAGTCTGGCGACGCTGGGCGCTCCGCGCCTACAGCCGCCCGGCTCCGCCGGTGGCGGTTCAGATTCTCTTTCTTCCGTGGGTTTTCCCTGGTCGCAGCGATGAGTTGATATGAAAACGTCAAAGCATGAAAGCATTTTTGTATTTTAATGCTTTGATATTTTGAGATGAATTTTGCGATCAACCAAAAGCATTTTGACATTAAAAGTTGTCGAAAGTCGGATCTGGCGACTGTGAAAGCACGCGTTAATGGTCGAATTCGGCCACCAGCTCGGCCGCCAGCTCGGCCGCCAGCTCGGCCGCCAGCTCGGCCGCCAGCTCGGCCGCCAGCTCGGCCGCCAGCTCGGCCGCCAGCTCGGCCGCCAGCTCGGCCGGCCTGGTCAACAGATTGCACTGGGCGATTGCATAGCCGGGTTCATGGTGCCTGCTCTGAGCTAGCCCGATCCTCTACAAAGTCCGACAAACATGGTTTTGGGGTAGGGCAGGTAGGGCAAGTAGGGCAGGCATGTGTGTTGGTGCAGGTCAGAGGCTGGTTAGAGGGTGCCCTACCTGGTTGCTCGTGGTAGGGCACCCTGTACGCCTAGATGGACCCCTGAATCTGGTGTTTGTGCAGGTCAGAGCAGGGTGCCCTACCACTTTTCGGGGGTGCCCTACCTGGTGGCGGGGGAGTAGGGCAGGCGGCCGAAATTGGGGTCAGCTGGCATGAAAAACGGCCCTCGGCGGTGGTTTCCGGGGCCGTTGCTCTCGCTCGGTTGCTTGGCGGAGCCTGCGCATGGAGCGTATCGAATCTGTCAAGGCCCTGGCAGCTCGACGTGCCGGCCTTCCTTCCGCGGGCTGTCAAGGAACTGGCTGTGCAATTCCTGTGCAATCGAGCTGCGCGGGGGTCTTCCGTTGCAGCTCAGTAAGGCCGGTCGCTAGCTACAGCTGCAGCGCGCTCGGCCTCGCGCTGCAGGCGCTCCTGGCGGAGGATCTCGGGATCGGTGCGCTTGGCTCGCTGCATGTAGCTCCAGCGGGCTAGCAGGCCATCGCGGTAGCCGTGCCGGCTGGCTCCGCGTAGACCTTGCTCGAAGCTCAGGATCAGCTCGCCGGCGAGCGTTCCGAGGTGCTGCCACCCGCGGTCCCAGTGGGTGCGGTAGTCGCGTGTCTGGCTGCTGCGCGGCGGGTAGGGGCTCGGCGGGTAGCGCCGTTCGCGATGCTGCATGAGGGGGGTCGAACCTCCTGTTGATTTCGACCCCTAGGAACAGGCTCGAGCCTACCTCCCAAGGACGTCCATCTTTTGGGCCGGTACAGCCCCACCTGGTCCAAAAGTGCCCGGGTGAGGTGGGTACCTGGGTGCCGATAAGTCGGAATGCTCGGAAGCGGAACGGATAGGTGCAAGGCTTGTCTTGCTCAACAGGTGGCGTTTAGGAGGAGATGGCGAGATGCCGGGCGAGTTAGCCCGGGGTTGTCGGTAGCTCGGGCTAACTCGCCCGGCTGAAACGGCCCACCATGCCGCGGAATGTAGGTCCGAGCCGCCAGACTGGTCCTGTCGGAGCTACACCGATTAGTTGTCCACATTTACGACAGACGGAAAGAAGGAGAGGTGGGGCGATGAGAGCCCTGGTTCGAACGGAAATGACACACACGATGGGAGCCGTTGCTTTGGCCGGCTGGGCTCCCACCGTGCGGTTGGTGATCCTCGTGATCGTGGTGACGGTCTGCTATCTGGCGGTCCATCTGGCGATCTGAATCACTAGTGAGTGTAGGGCGGTCTTCCTGGTTGGGGGGCCGCCCTGCCACGTGTTTCTCAGTCTCGGCTGATGCCGAGCATCTGCCAGCCGTCCGGGACTTGCTCCTCTAGGAACTGCTTCGCCTGGTCGTAGGTCTGGCCCTCCGCGGTGATCTCCGCGGTGTCGAGCTCGTAGCCGCCGCGGTGGTCCGGTGGCCGCTGTCTGATCGTCGTTCTGAGCGTCACCGTCATGCGACGGATCGTATGTCGAGCTGGTGCCGGCTACTGCGCCGGCTAGGGCCGAAACGGCCGCGCTGATCTGTATCAGGCTGAAGTGACTCCAAGTAGCCCGCGACGCTAGCGGCTCTGTCCTGGATCTTGTCCTCGAGCTCGACTCTGCCGGCTCGCGGCAGGGGGCTCACGAACGAGACAGGAGACAGCCATGCGGTCTGTCACGAAGCGAAGGTCTTCAACACCTTCAAGAAGCAGAAGCCCGAAACCGAAGGAGGAACCGTTGAACGGTCAGATGTGGCATCGAGTCGCGGTCGTGATGGTGATGTGCGGCTTGGTGGTCGTGGTCAGCTGGGTAGCGCCTGCGGGCTTGCCGGTGTGGCTGGTGCTCGCGTTGGCGGCCGGTGCGTACGTGCTGGTGGTCTACAGGCCGGCGGAGCTGGTGCGGCTCCTGGAGGCCGCCGGCAGGCTGCCGGGCCGGCTGTCCGGATGCCTGAGTTCCGTACAGCTCGCCGCGTAAATGCGGAGTCGCGCCGTGCGAGCTGCACGGCGCGACTTCCTGCGGATCTCTGGGTCAGCTGGCCTCAGCTGCGCCGGCGGTCTCGCCGGCGGCGTCGACCTTCTCGAACCAGCGGTAAACGGTGCGCTTGCTGGCTCCGAGCTGCGCGGCGATCTCGTCGACCGGCTTGCCCTGGTCGCGCAGCTCGCACGCCTTGGTGACCTTCTCGCTGGTCTTGGCCGGCGCGGTGCTCTGGCGCTTGGGTGCGGCGGGAACGGCGGCCAGTCGCGGCCGGTCCTGCTCTTCCTTCCGCGGGCTGTCTTCCTGGGCCGGCTGGGCGGCCTCAGGGGCCGCTGTAGCGCCTGCGGGCTCCTCGGCCGGGCTCTCGGCCGCGGTGGCGACTACGGGGCGCTCAGCGGTGATTTCTGCGACCTGCGGCCTCGGTGCAGGCAGCGCCTGGAGCTGCGCGCCGGCGTCGACCTGGCCGCCGAGCTGGTCGAGCTTGTCGCCGGCGTCGACCAGCTGCTCAACGGTGATCGTGGCCGGCAGCTGAGCGGTGCCGTGGTGCAGCTGGCGTACGCGAGCCTTGCCCTCGGCGACCGCTTCGAGTGCGGCGCTCCAGGTGGTGGTTTCGGCGCGCATGTCCTCGGGCGGGACGGTCCGCAGCGCGACGGACTCGGCGCGACGCTCGCGAGCCTCGGCGCGGGCCAGTCGCCGGAGGGTGCGCTTGGTGTTGTGTTCGGCGTGCTCGCGGGCGAGGCGCTCGACTTCCTTGGAGGCGATGAACAGGCCGTGCATCCGGCCGGCGGTGCGCAGCTGCGACCAGCTGCGACCAGCTGACAGGTGGCGGTCACCAACCAGCACCAGGTGCCACATCAGCGCAGCGATCAGCGGCACGATGAACCGGAAGCCGGCGGCTACGACGCCGTGGCCCTCGACGATCTCGTGAGAGGCGGCGAAGAGGCCGGAGCCGGCGGAGAGCGCCCATGTGAGGGTCAGCAGTGATCCGTTGGGCCGGTTGTCCATCGCGGCCTCGCGGGCCATCAAGGCGACGGCGACTAGCGCGAGCTCGAAGACGCCGGCGAAGGCGTAGGCGTAGGCCGTGCTCATGCCGAGGAGGTCGCGGCCGAAACCGACCATGGCGACGTAGGCGGCGGCGGTCGAGATGGTCGCGACGGTGGCCGCGACCGCGAGGATGAGCCGGCGGGACTGGCGCGGCTCAGGCGTGGCGGTGCTGGTGCTGCTCAGTGTGTCGGTCATCGGTTCGTTGCCTCTCGGCGTCGTCAGCGGTTGGGGGACTGGTCGGGGTGGAGCTCGGCGGCGTCGGCGCGGGCGTCGGCGAACATGACGGCGTGCCATGCGTCGGAGGCGAGGCGTAGCCACACATCGGCCGGCGTGTTCCAGCCGGCGGCTTCGAGCTTGTCCAGCTCGGCGCGTACGAGATCGGCCGGAACGCCGCGGCCGGTGAGGTCGGCACGCAGGGAGGCCACAACTCCGGAGATGGGTCCGGGCTGCAGTGGCGCGGCGGCGGTGTTCCTGGCGGTCATGGTCAGCCTCGCTTTGTGGTGCCCTTGGCGGTCTTGGCGAGCTTGTCGACCTGGGCGCGGACGCGCTGGTTGCCGCGGTAGAGGGCGATCATGGCGCGCACCCGGTCGTTGAGCTGGATGCCGTCCTCGAGCTTCGCCAGGCCGAGGGCCTTGAAGTCGTCCATGTGCAGGTAGAGCGATACGGCCTTGGAGTCGTCGCTGCCCGGGATGAGCACGCGGATGGGCTCGGCCTCGGGCTTGGGCTCGGCGGCCGGCTTGGTCGCGGCCGTCTTCTTGGCGGTGGTGGTGCGCTTCGCGGCGGCCTTCTTCGCCGGCGCGCTCTTCTTGGTGGCAGCGCGCTTGGTGGTGGTCTTCTTCGCGGCCGGCTTGGTCTCGGCCTGGTCCTCTGCGAGGTCGGTGACCGCGTGCAGCGGGGGCGGGTCGTCGAGCTGAGAGGCGAGGTCGGCGTGACTGCGTGCCATGGTGGATCTTCCTTCCGTGGGTTCTGCTTGGTCAGGACCGGCGCTGGCCGGCGGGAGTCTGGAAACCGAGGAGCTCGAACACCTCGCGGGCAAGCGCGAGCTGGTCCCTCTCGGCCTCGCGGGCCTTGGATCGAGCGCCGGGCATGGAGAGCACGCTTCGGTTGGCCTCGAACGCGTCGACGTAGACCTGTCGCCGCTGGACGATGGTCGCGGCGACGTTGAGGCCGCGCTTGATCAGTCCGTCGCGACGCTCGGCCGCCTCATTCATCGCGTAGTAGAAGATCGGCAGCAGCGCGAGAAGGTACGGAGCGTTGAGGGGGAGGATCTCGGCCTCAATCGAGCTCACGGTGGGGCGGAGATCCCCGAACTCCTCCTTGGACGGGAGCAGCAGCAGATCGGGGATCGGCTTCCCGTCGCTGCCGGTCAGCATGGTGTCCCACGCGCCTTGTTTGGTGCCGGGCATGTCGACGATGACGAGATCCCACTTCTCGGCCTGTTTGAGGTCGGGCAGCCGGGACAGGTCGCCGTCCGTCACGGCGACGTCGAAGGGGAAGACGTCAGCGTCTCCGCGCTTCGTCCATCCGCTCGACGTGTGGGTGCCGTCGTCGGCATCGACCAGGAGCACCTGGAGATTCCAGACCTTGGCGGCGATGGCGGCGAGGGTCACCGCTTCGGTGCTCTTGCCGACGCCACCTTTCGGTGAACCGATCCCTAAGACTTTGGCCATGACGCACACCTTACCCGTTTAGCATTAAAATGGCTAGATGCTTTGTTGCTAAATGGGTGTCCGTTGCGGCGTGATTAGGCCGCGGAGGAACGGGCGCGGAAGGACTGCTGTAGGGCGCGAGCTCGCTCGTGGATGACCCGCATTCGCGCCGGCCGCTCCGCCTCGGCGCTGTGGGCCTGGTGGGCGGTGCTCTGGCCGGGGTGCTTCCGGTAGAGGAGTCCGGTCTCAGAGATGAAGTAGCCCGGACGTACGGCGTCAGCTGCGAGCAACAGGCCGGTGTCTTCGGACGCCGGCAGCGCCATCCATCCACCGAGCGCCAGGAGCAGCTCGTAACGAATGCAGAGCGTGGCCGGATGCACTTGGGCTCGCCAGTCGTGCGAGAGCCAGTGGTCGAGAACGGCACCGCGAGCGATCCGGCCGGCGGGCGGGTCGTCGTCGAAACCGACTGTCTCACCGGACGGCAGGAGGTCGAGCACGCGACTTGTGGTCCATCCGATTTCAGGGTTTCGAGTGAGCGCGTCGATATCGCGGGCCAGCGCGCCGGCGGTCAGCTCGTCGTCAGCGTCGAGCACCTTGACTAGCTCGCCGGTGGCGCGGGAGAGCGCGAGGGTGCGAGCGACCCCGGGGCCGCCTCGTCGACCAGCTGCGAACCGAATGCGCGAGTCGTCAGGCACCACGGCCGACAGGTCGTAGTCATCGCCGTCCTGCTGGATGATCCACTCCCACGACCAGCCATCCGGCATCGCCTGGTCTGCCAGGGAGGCATACGCGGCCTGGAGGTAAGTCGCGGCCGGCGGGTGCACCGGCGTGATGATCGACAAAAGGGGCATCAGGTCCACCGTTCAAGGGAAGTCATGTAGTGCAGCTCGGCCCGATCACTCGGGAGGACGACATCGGCCATCTCGACTACATCGCCGTTGGTGCTGAAACTCGTCTTGCGGATCACGATCACCGGCGTACCGGGGTCGAGTTCGAGCCTAAGCGCCTCGTCGGCAGTTGGTGCCCGGGCAATGATGCGATCTTCGATCCGGTCGAGCTCGATCCCGATTGTGAAGAGCTGGTGTTGGGTGCCGCCGGGCCATGGCTCGTTCTCGGCCTCAAGTAGGTCAGGGTTCTGTGCGGCGGTCTCCTTGACGATCCACGACCGGCCAAGGGAGAGAGGCGCGGCCTCGTCCGCGGTGCGGGTCCCGTAGCGCCGTTCGAGCATGGGAGTGCCGGCCTCTACGCCGAAGATCTCGGCCAGCTCGTCGCCGGCCTCGATGGTTACGTACTCGGCGGGGATGACGAGATCGGACAGCGGCCGGCCGGTCTGGTGCTCGGTCGCGCCCTCCTGGCCTCGCTCATCGTCGGGTAGGTGAACCCGGTTCTTCTCCCACTGGTAGAGGTCTGGCTGCTTTCGGATGAAGCGCTGCCGGTGAGGCCGGACGTAGTTGCCCCGTCCGCGCTCGGACCGTACGAGGCCCCATTCCTTCAGCTGCTGGATCGCATTGCGAACGCTGGTCCGCGACAGGTCGTACTGGGTCGATAGCGCCGGCTCGCTCGGGAGCGCGTCGCCGGGACCTAGGTCCCCATTGAGGATCTGGTCTCGAATTTCTTCGGCCACCACCTGGTAGCGGGGCCGCCAATCTCGCGTAGTCATGCGCTCACGGTACACATGTCTGACATGAAGTTGTAGACATGGCAGACAAGTTCGTGCTTTCCTGGTGTTCCAGCGCGAAGCCGGACAAGGCCGGCCCGCTCGAAGTCCTGGAGGGACAGCAATGAACGTTCAGATCGAAGCGGCCAACACCACGGAGCTGCTCGCGAAGTACGCCGACGAGCTCGCCGCGATGCTCGACCAGATGTTGGACACGGGCCGGGTGCCGGCTGCTCGCCTGAGGGATGTCCGCGACTCGCTCGGCGAGATCCACGTCGAGCTCGACCAGCTGACCACCGACCTGCGCCAGGACGTCCGCGCCGAGGTCGCGAAGAGCGTCCAACAGATCGCGTACGTGCCCCTGATCGGGACTGCCGCCTGAGTGGCGTGCGACGGCGCGAGTGCAACCGGAACTGATGAGTGAGAGGAGCGGGAAATGCGGGAAATGATCGAGTGGCTGACTGAGCCCCAGAGCGCGGCATCGACGCTGGCGATTTGGGCGCTTACGGCGGTTGTAGCCGCGTGCGTGTTCGGCCTGGTTCGGATGGTGGTGCGTGCGCACCGCGGCGACCAGATGTCCGCGTCGCGTGGCTCGAAGCTGGTGGCGGCGGTGCCGTTCGTCGGCGGCAAGTCTGAGCGGAAGCCTGCGCCGGCTGTGGTGCCGGAGGTCGAGGCCGGCGAGCTCGCGCAGGTGCTGCCCTTCCTTCCGCGGGCTGAGCGTGAGGCTCTCCGCGCTGGTGGGTGGTCGTGATGAAGCTCTGGCAGAAGAAGCCGGCCCCGGCGCTGCCGCCTGTGGGTGTGGGCCTCTATGACGTACATGACGCGCTGGAGAGCACGCGGTCAGGCCAGGTCGTCCTGGGTCTGGGCGAGACCGGCCCGATGATGCTCGATCTCGAGTTTTCTCACACGCTCATCGTGGGTGACACCGGGTCGGGCACCTCCGGCCTGGTGCGTACGGTCCTCGCGCAAGCCCTGGCCGATGGCGCTGAGGTTGTCATCGTCGACCGCGCGCGGCTCTCGCACCGGTGGACGCAGGGTCACCCGGACGTGACGCAGGTGTGGACGCTCGACGAGATCGCCGGCGAGCTGGTCCGCCTGGGCGAGGAGCTGGAGCGCCGGCAGGCCGCCGCGGCGAGCGACGCTCTCAACTCGCGCCGGCTGGTCCTGGCCATCGAGCACCGCGCCGGCCTGGCCGAAGCTCTGCAGGAGCGTTGGATGGAGCTGCGCCAGACAGGCGACCCGAAGCGGTCGCCGGCTGCTGAGGCTCTGCAGGCGCTGGAGTGGTGCTCGCCGCTGCTGGGTATTCACCTGGTCGCTACTGCCAACTCCGGCGTGTGGATGTCCGCGCAGGCCCGCGCGCCGTATGGCATCCGGATTCTGTCGGGTCGTGTCGGTGAGCTGGCCTGGCCGGTGTTCACCAACGGGCTGCCCCGGCCGCTGGCGGCTACCTCGCGCCGGCCTGGTCGGTTCTGGGTCGTGCGCGGCGTGACCACCGTGCCCCTGACTGCGCTGCACCTGCTCGCTGAGGAGGCGCAGCACCTGCCCGCCGCGCTGATCGCAGCTGCTCGCCGTGAGTGGGGTGTGGCATGAGGACCGTTCGTAGCCACGTGCGCACCATCAACGGTCAGCGCGTCCACGTCACCGAGCACAACCGGGTCGGTGACACGAAGAAGAAGGCCGCCAAGAAGGGCGGTCGTGGTGGCGGCGGCAAGGGGCCTAAGGGCCGGTCGCTGGCTCGCCGGGCGTGGGAGAACACGAAGAAGTCGTTCAAGGCCGGCCGCAAGAAGGCCAAGTGGGCCGCTTTCGGTTTCGGGGCTCTGGCCCTGGTCGAGATCACCGCGTTTCTGAGCCTGAACCTGCTGGGGTTCGCGCTCGTGTCTATCGCGGTCATTGCAGGTGCTACGGCCTCGGTCCTGGTGGCCGTGGCAAACGCAGGAGGGAAGTAGAGCGATGAACACGAACACGTCATCGAAGCGGCAGAAGGGTTCGCTGTCCGCGTTCCTGGGGTGGCTGCTGTTCGGCCTGCCGTTTCGGTGGGTGTTCGGGCTGCCCCTGGTCGGGCGTCGCCTGACTGATGCGACGTTCGTCCACGACGGCAAGGGCTGGCTCTCGGAGTCGGACCGGAAGTCGCTGACGGCGTTCTTCACCGGCGGCGAGCCGACCCGGTGGGACCTGATGGCCGGCTACAAGCGCGCCGCCTGGCGCGTCTTCACCCCGGCCGCGGTGCTGGGCGTCGCGTGGTGCTGGGTCACCTACGAGACTCAGACCGCGATTGCCGCGACGCTGGCCGCCGGCCTGGTCCTGGGCCTGGTGGTCGCGAGCTGGATCGTGCGCTGGCAGCGCCGCGAGCACATGGCTCGCTACGTCCGGCCGCTGGCTGTCGCGCTCGCGCCGGCGCTGGGCTGGTCCCCGGACAAGCTCACGTGGCTGAACGTGCCCCGCAACTTCAAGAGCGAGGGCGCGGTTATCCGCGTCGACCTGCCGGCCGACTTCGTCGACGGCGACGACCAGGAGGAGGGCGGCCGTGGGTCGTCGGCCCGGTCGATGATCGACAAGGCCGTCTACAAGAAGCTGGGCCTGCCCGCCGGCGAGATGACGAGCCGCTACGAGCTCGTGGGCGCGTTCCCTCAGGTGGAGTACCGGTGGCGTCCGCAGGTGCCGGCGAGCGTCGACCTGGACGACGTACGCGAGGCCATCGAGTCTGCGACGGGCGCGAAGTTCGTTCTGGGCCTGGGCCGTGGCCGTAAGGCCGTGGTGGTCGACATCGACGACGACTCCCCGCACATCGCGCAGTCGGTCGGTTCCGGTGGCGGTAAGTCGGTCCAGATCGGCCTGATCGCCGCGCAGCTGCTGGCGCGCGGTGGCCGGGTCGTCATCCTCGACCCGAAGCGCGGCAGCCACCGCTGGGCGATTGGTCACCCGAACGTGAGCTACTGCCGTTCCCTCGAGGAAATGCACGACGCGCTGATGCTGGTTGGTGCCGAGATGGACCGCCGGCAGCGCGCGACCGACGAGGACGAGCACGCCATCGACGACGCGCCGCGGGTGCTGGTCATCGTCGAGGAGCGGAACACCCTCATGGAGCGCATCCCGGACTGGTGGGCCGAGCACCGCGCCATCGTCAAGGCTGAGACCGGCAACGAGCCGCCGAAGATCTGCCCGTCGCTGCGGGTGCTGCGCGAGATCGCGTTCATGGGCCGCGAGCCCCGGCTGCACCTGCTCTCCGCTGCGCAGCAGGCCACCGCGCAGACGATGGGCGGCGGTGCTGCCCGCGAGAACTACGTAGCGCGGATCATGGGCCGCGGCACGACGCCGCAGACCTGGAACTTCCTGGCCCCGGGCCGGGATCCTCACCTGACCGAGCGCAAGGGCCGCTTCTTCCTGGCGATGGGCTCGTCTGTGCAGGAGTTTCAGGGTGCGAATCTCTCGCGCCGCGAGCTGCACGCGCTGGCCTGGTCGTGCTTCGCCGACAAGGCGGCCGAGCTGGAGGCGAAGGAGCGCCCCGCGGCGCTGTTCTTCCGCGAGCCGGGCGCAGTGGCCGCCGAGGTCGTCGAGGCCGTCACCTCTCCTTCCGTGGGCCTCTCGTCCCCGGTCCCCGATACCGTCATGATGGCCTCTGACCTGCGCAAACACCCTGGGACCGTCCCCGGTGTGTCCCCGGCCGAGGTTCCCGTTTCGACGGTTCAGCAGGAAGCCATTTCGCCTGTAAAGCATCAAACTGTCGAAGCAGTTTCGGGCTCCGGGCTGACCCTGATCGAGTCGCCGGTGACGCTGCGCGAGGCCGTCGCGCGGCACATCGTGAACGTCTCCCCGGACCCCGACAAGGCGCTGGAGATCCTCAAATCGGCCCGCAAGCGCGAGGAGAAGTTCCCTGCGCCGGCCGGGCAGCGCTCCGGCGCGCACGTCTTTGACCCGGCCGAGCTGCGCCGCTGGGAGCGCAACCGCGCGAAGAGCTCGAAGGTGGAAACCGCATGAGTGTGATTCGGCGGCGTGTCCCCACGCCTGTTGTGAGCGTGGAGCCCTACGTTTTGACCCATGCAGATGCGGAAAAACCCCGGAGAGTCCTGGTCGATTACCGACGTGGCGACCGCTGCGGGGCGCTCGTACGAGAGCGTACGAGCGCTGGCCGGCCGTGTGTTGCCGCCGGAGCTGCTGAAGCCTCGCGCTGGTCGTGGTGCGGCGGTGCAGTTGCCGGAGGATGTGGCGTTGGCGCTGGTCTTCTCGCTGCGGTTCGGTGCGCTGAATCCGCAGATGATCGAAGCGATGAAGACCGATCCGGCCGCGGCGCTGGCCGCGGTCGACGGCTTGGCGACATTGGCGCGTCTGGCCGCTCCGCCTGCCGAGGGCGAGGCCGCGTAAATGACCTGAAAAAGGATGTGACCCCCGTTGCCGTTGGCGCGGCTCCGGGGGCCAAAGAACGGGGTTCCGTCCGAGGATTCTCCGTTTGGTGTCACTGCGAGATGACGAAATGAGAGTACCAGTGAGCTCGGCTCCAGCTGAAGAAGTGACGGACGGGTCGTCGTTCGTCCGTGTCACCGACGCGCTGTCATCCTTCCTGGCTGGCACGCCGCGGGATCGACAGGCGTACGCGCACTGTCCGGTGCCGGCACACGGTGGTGACACCAACCCGTCTGTGTCAGTGACATGGAAGGTCAACAACCGCGGTGGTGGCGAGACGTTCGTCAAGTGTCACGGCGGCTGTGACAGGCGCGACGTTCTCGCGGCGGTCGGTCTGGGTGACAGTGACCGCTATGACACTCCGGCCCGTGTCACCCGTGACAACGGCCGGGTGTCACAGCGACGTGTCACAGCTGGTGTCACTGACACCGGTGACACAACTCCCGGTGTCACCGGCGCTGTCACTGTCACCGGTGGTGTCACTGACACGGGTGACACCCCGGCTGTGACACCGGCCGGTGACAAGAAGCGTGCCGGCGGCCGGGCGCAGCTGGTGGCGACCTACACCTACACCGACGTTGACGGCGTGCGGCTCTATGACATTCGGCGCTGGGCCAACGGCAACGTGAAGTTCTCGGCGCGGACCTATGACGAGCACGGCGCGCGCGTGGTCTCGAAGAAGGCCCCGCACCGCGCCCGCCGTGTGCTGTACAACCTGCCCGCTGTGGTCGCCGCTGAGACCGTTTGGCTCTGCGAGGGAGAGAAGGACGCGGATTCGGTCGCTGAGGCGCTCCAGAAGGCCGCTGAGAGCTCCAGTGCAGCCACGACGGCACCATTCGGCGCGGCAGACAAGCCGGGCCGTGCATCGGCCGTCTGGCTGCCGCAGTACGTCGAGGCGCTGACCGGCAAGCACGTGCGGATCTTCACTGACCGCGACGTCGCCGGCTACCGTCACGCGCTGCACGTCGCTGAGTCCCTGGTCGACGTCGCGGCATCGGTCGACGTCATCGAGGCCGCGACCGGCAATGACGCAACCGACCACCTGAGCGCCGGCCTGTCACTGACACAGGTGGTGACGGTGACACGCGAGGAGCTGGTGACACGAGCTGCGATGTCACAGGCCGAGGTGTCACCGGAGGCGGTGTCACAGACCGCGGTGTCACCGGAGGCGATGTCACAGACGGTTGTCACTGGCGCGGTTGTCACAGGTGTCACTGACACGGTTGTCACTGGTGTCACTGGCACCGATGGCGCTGGTGTCACTGACACGGCGGGTGTCACTGGTGACACCGGCGCGGGTGACACCGGCCGTGACACCGGCACGCCCGGCAAGCTGTTGATGTTCCCGGCGCGTAAGCCGCTGTCATCGCCGCGGCCGTTGCCGACGACGCAGTACGTCGAGTCGGACGGCCAGATCTGGGAGGTGCGCCGCAAGCGCCTGGAGACCGGCGAGTGGATCGACGAGCTGCGCCTGGTCCTCGGGTGCAAGGCCACGATGACGGCGCAGTACCTCGGGGGCCTGGTGGGCGACGAGGACGCCGACAAGCTCGCACAGGCTCGCCTGGAGCGCGTCGAGCTGCTGTGCAAACACCCGGAGACCGGCGAGGAACTGATGCTGGTCGTCAACGCGCGTGAGTGGCGCTCGGGTGAGTGGCTCGATGCGCTCTGGCCCGGGGTCGAGTTCGCGCACTCCCGCGACGGCCGCGCGAAGGTCGCAGCTGCGATCAAGGCGCTGTCGCCGGAGGCCGAGCGCCTGGCCGAGCAGAAGGCCACCGGGTGGCGCACGCTGCCGGGCCACGGCCGCGCGTTCGTGCACGCCGGCGGAGCGATCACCGCGGCCGGCCTGGTGCCGATGGCAACCGGCCTGGTCGGTCCGCTTCGGCAGTACGAGCTGCCGGCCCCGCCGGCGACTGCCGAGGAGCTGCGCGCTGCAGCTGCGCATTCGGTCGGGCTGCTGACCGATGAGGAGCTCGCGCCGCGGGTCGGACTGGTCCTGGCCGGCACCGCTTACCGCTCGGTGCTCGGGCGTACGGGGTTCGTGCCGGCGTTCGTCGGTGCGCCGGCCTCGGGCAAGACGGCGTTGTCGATCATCTGCCTGCAGCACTTCGGCGGCCGGCAGATTCACCGCGACGTGCGTTTCTCAATCCAGATGGACCCGGAGCACGGCGCGACCGCGAAGGCCGGCAAGGTCTGGCTCCACCGCGCCGCGGACGTGCCGATGGTCTTTGACGACTTCGCGCCCGACAAGGGGCCGGCTGCAGCTGCGCAGCGGATGGGCCAGTTCATCCGCGCGGCGTACAACGGCGGCGGCCGTGACCGACTGACCCGCGAGGGCGACCTGCAAGAGGGCATCGAGCCGCGGGGTATCCCGCTGGTGACCGCCGAGATGCTGCCCTCTTCGCCGTCAGCTCGTCAGCGGATGCTCAACGTTCCCTCGCAGTGGGCGGCCGTCGACGTGCCGACCGTGCGCCGGCTGCAGGCCGAAGACGCCGCGGATGCTCGCGCGCTGTTCATGTCGGCCCTGATCCAGTGGGCCGCCGGCCAGGACGAGGCCGAGCTGACGACGAAGGTTCGCGACCTGGAGGCCGGCGCGGTCAAGCAGCTGCAGCAGCTCGAGTTCACCGCGCGCACCTCCGAGCACGTCTCCCGGCTCTATGCCGGCTGGCGGATCGTGTGTGAGTTCCTGGTCGACGCTGGGGCCTGGTCCCTCGAAGAGGGCCTGAGCTTCCGCAACAACCACGTGTGGCCGGCGACCCTGGCCGCGGCGAAGGCTGACAGCGACGCAGACGACGAGCGCGACATGGGCCGCTGGTTCCTGCGCCTGGTCGGTGAGTCGATGCTGGCGCAGAAGGCGCACGTCACCGATGACGCGGGCCGCGTGCCCAACGAGCTGAGCCCGATCCTGAGTCCGACCGCGTGCGGCTGGCGGCCCGGCCTGGGCGATGGCGTGGTGATGCCGTCGGGTGACCGGATCGGCTACGTACGCACCGACGCGAAGACGGGCGAGCTGCGGTTGTTGCTGCTGCCGAAGGAGGCCGCGACGGTGGCCGCGAAGGCTGCAGCTGAGGCGAACATCGAGCTGGGCCTGACTGTGGCCGGACTCTCGGAAGCGCTCGACAACGCCGGCGTTGGTCTGCGCACGACCACGGAGGCCGGCAAGTGTCAGCGACAGGTCAAGGCCAGCATCGCCGGCGCTCGCGCTCGGGTGTGGGATCTGCCGCTGAGCGCGGTATGGGGCGACGAGGACGACAGCGCGCCGGCAGATGGCCCGGTCGACGGCCCGCCGGACGAGGGCGGCCGTGGTCCTGGAGCTGGGCCGGCTACGGGGCCGGCAGCTGGTCCTGGAGCTGCGCCGGCACCGGCGGACCCTGGCCCGGAGATCGTGCGGCTGCAGGAGCCGGCCCCGTGCGCTGGCTGTGACTCTGAGTTCCTGGCCTCGCACGCGGTCAATGGTGTTCCGCTGCACGTGGGCGAGTGCTCCGCGCCGGCCTCTCCTTCCGTGGGCATCGAGCTCGACGAGCCGTTGCCGGAGCTTGCGCCGGCCGCCGAGGTGCCGGCGCAGAAAAAGGCCGACGAGATCCCGCCGGCGAAAAAGGGTCACAACGGCCGCCGGCGTGAGCGTGGCGAGGCGCTGAGCGTGGAGGCGTCGGAGATCTCCGAGTGCCTGCAGTGGGCCGCTGCCACCGGTGACGAGCTGACGGAGACGCAGGCCGCGGCCGTCGTCGAGCGGTTCCACCACGTGACCGGCTGCCGCTGGAAGGGACCGCACGGCACGATCTGGAGCCTGCTGACCGGACACACGAAGTGGCCGAACGCGAAGGCACCGGAGATCTCGGATCTCGGGCTGTTCGAGGAGCTGCGCAGCGAGGACCGGTTCTGGTCGGCTCGCTCGTGGATCGTGACGCCGGGTGACCCGGCCGAAAACTCGAGCATCGCCGCGGCCGACGTGAACGCGCAGTACGTCGCGAGCGCGTCGAGCGTCGAGGTGGGCGAGGGCGACCCGCTGCACTACGAGGCCGGCGACGAGCTGCCGGCCAACGTCTACAAGCTGCCGGGCTGGGTCCGCCTTGCCGCCGCGGTCAAGGATGCGCCGCACGGCCTGGAGCTGCCCGCCGACATGTGGATTCCGACGCCGCTGGCGGTCTACCTCACCCGCGACCACAAGCTGAGCTTGAAGGTCGACGAGGCGTTGGTGTGGCCGAAGAAGCGCCGCGCGCTCGCGACTCTCTCCAACCACTTCCGCGACTGGTCGCAGGAGCTGAAGGCCGACCAGTCGCCGGCGGGTGCGTACGCGCTGCGGATGGTCAAGACGCTCTACACGAAGGCGCTCGGTGGCTACCTGGCCAGCGAGAAGGGTCTGACGCCGGCGGAGTGGCACCGGCCCGACTGGGCGTTGCTGCTCAAAGCGCAGGCTGAGGCGAACATGCTCCGCGGCCTGGACAAGCTGCCGGCGGGTGCGGTGGTGCGCGCGAAGTACGCCGACGCCGCCTTTATCGAGCTGCCGGCCGGCGTCGACCTGGCCAGCTGGGATCGGCTCGACGAGCTGCAGCCCGGCCGCTGGAAGCTGGTGGGCGAGCCCGTCCCGGCGGCCCCTTCCTTCCGCGGGCTTCGACCCACTGCGGACGCATGGCGCGTTGCCTACGAGACAGCTCACAGCGCAGCTGAGGAGGTGCAGGCATGAGGACGAGCACGAAGCAGCCGCGCAAGGGTTCCGGCGGCGGCAAGAGCGCCGGCGGCGGCAGCCGCGGCGGATCTGGTGGAGGTTCGGCCAAGGGCAAGACGCTTGGCGGGGTGCTGCGCGGGGTGAGTGCCCAGATGAACGTGGCGGACATGACGAAGTGGGCCGCAGATCGGGCCGCAGACGGCGCGAGGAAGGCCGCTGAGGCCGCGGGAGCGTCCGCGACGCAGATCCGTACGGCGGCCCGCCGGGCGCGCGCTGAAGCGATCCGAGACACCGCGCAGCGAGCCGGGGTTTCCCCGGTCACAGCTCGACGGTGGGCGCGAGGAGCGCAGAAGCCGAGCGCCGGCGTTGAGAAGTCAGCTCGAACGCGGGTGCAGCGCGCGCTGGGTGGAGCTCGGGCGCTGCGAGCCGCTCGGGTGGCGGAGCTGAGGAGCATGGCCCCCGGCAACGTCACGGTGCGGATCAAGTCCGGGCCGTACGCCGGCTCTGTCGAGCAGCGGCACATCGGGATGATGCGGCTGGACGCCAGCACCACGGCGAGCGTGGCAGCGCTCATCGAGGAGGGCGCAGACGACGAGGCGGCCGAGCTGCTGGGAGACGCACTTTTGGATGCGTACGGCAATGGCAACGACATGTCGCATTTCATGGAGATTGTCTCCATTAACGACGTAACGTCATGGCTTTGACGCTTTAATGCGGAGCAATTAAAGCATTAAAGCGGCAAGATATATCCGCGATATTCACATGAAAGCAGTTAGGCATTTCAGTGCTTAACTGCTTTTGTATTTAGCACCTTTGCCGCTAACGCGGGCCTGTGACCTGCGGAAATGAACATCTTAACCCGGTCACAGATCGGCCCCGGCGGAGCCGGGTGCCTGTCGGCGCGGAGCGCCCAGCCAACAGGACTCCTTCGAGTACGACAAGTTCGGGCTCAAGCCGGTGAACGTCCGC